>JAGBAU010000118.1 GCA_017938785.1 Clostridia bacterium | reverse complement strand
GTACTGAGCCATCTTGGGGTTCCAGCGGCGGGTCTGGTGGCCGAAGTGCACGCCAGCTTCCAGCAGCTGCTTCATGGAAATAACTGCCATTTGGGGTATCCTCCTTTGTTTTTAAACCTCCCCGGTCTTCATCTTCGAACGGCACCGCGGGCATGCCCTCGGCAACCGCCGCACGAATCGGAACGGGTGCGTTTTGGACCTGAATTTTGATCCTGAAAGATTATAGCACAATGAACGCCCTGAAACAAGGTTTTCTTGTTAAATCTTGGCCGGAAAAGCGATTTTTATGCGCATAAAAACAAGAAACCCGCCCCTTTCGGGACGGGTTTGGAATCACAGCAGTTCAATGAAGTGGAAAACGTACTTGTTGAGCAGCAGGAAGGTGCCCAGCAGGAAGGTGTACACGGCGAATACATTCATGCTGATCTTGCTGATCAGGGCCAGGAAGCCCTTGATGGCGATCAGGCCGAACACCGCTGCGGATACCACGCCCACCACGATGGGCAGAAATTGCAGGCTCACGGCCACATCGCCGAAGATCACGTCCTTGAGCTCCAGCACGGCGCTGCCCAGGATGGCGGGGATGGACATCAGGAACGCAAAGTCCGCCGCGCGCTTGCGGGACAGGCCGCTGACCACGCCGCCGGAGATGGTGCTGCCGGAGCGGGACAGGCCGGGCAGGATGGCCACCGCCTGCATCACGCCCATGGCGATGGCGTCGTACCAGCGCACGGGCTTGTGCATGGTGCGGTTCTTGTGGCGGCGCTTGTTGACATAGGTGCCGGCAACCAGAACCACGCTGGTCAGATAGAAGCTCCAGATGATGAACTTGCCCTCAAAGGCGTCGCTGAAATCCACCACAAGAGCCGCGATGACCGCGGGAATGGTGGCCAGTACCAGCAGCTTGAGCTCGGACTGGATGGGATGCTTGACCATGTTCCAGATGCGCTTCCAGTACACCATGAACACGGCGGCCAGGGTGCCGAAGTGCAAAAGGATGTTCAGCAGCAGCAGGTCGCCGCTGTCCGGGGAAACGCCCATGAGCTTTTCCAGGAGGAGCAGGTGTCCCGAGGAGCTGATGGGCAGGAATTCGGTCAGGCCCTGCACAGCGCCGAGGAAGAATGCGTCGATTATATTCATTGAACCACCTCATTTTTATATGCTATGCATCCACAGCGGCCTTTACGCAGCTGTGGATGCGCTCGTTCTGAAATCAGCAGACGATGTTCACCAGGCGGCCGGGCACGAAGACCAGCTTCTTCACCTGCTTGTCGCCCACGATCTTCTTGACCTCATCCAGGGCCATGAAGTAGTCGTTGGCGGCTTCGCGGGTCAGGTCGGCGGGCACGTCCATACGGCCGCGAACCTTGCCGTTGACCTGCAGGGCGACCTCGACGGTGGACTTGACCAGCGCGGCCTCATCGTACTTCGGCCATGCGGAGCGGATCAGCTCCTCGTTTACGCAGCCGCACATCTCATTGATTTCCTCGGTGATGTGGGGGGCGACTGGGTTGAGCAGCTTGATCAGCACGCACATTTCACCCTTGGTGATGCTGTGCTTGGCGTAGAAAGCGTTTACCAGCGCCATCATGGCGGCGATGGCGGTGTTGAACTTCATCAGCTCGAAGTCCTCGGAAACCTTCTTGATGGTGGCGTGCACGTCGTACTTCATGTCCTCGGAGATGGTATCCTCGTCGGTCATGAACTCCATCATGCGCCATACGCGGTCCAGGAAGCGGCGGCAGCCGCGTGCGCCGTCGATGGACCACGGAATGGCCTGGTCGAATGCGCCCATGAACATTTCGTACATGCGGAATGCGTCTGCGCCGATGTCGTCGATGATGTCGTCGGGGTTGACCACGTTGCCGCGGGACTTGGACATCTTTTCGCCGTCGGTGCCGAGGATCAGGCCCTGGGCGGTGCGCTTCATGTAGGGTTCGGGGCAGGAGACCTCGCCCAGGTCATACAGGAACTGATGCCAGAAGCGGCTGTAGAGCAGATGGCGGGTTACGTGTTCCATGCCGCCGTTGTACCAGTCGACGGGCATCCAGTAATCCAGGGCTTCCTTGGAGGCGAAGGCTTCGGTGTTGTGGGGATCGCAGTAGCGCAGGAAGTACCAGGAGGAACCTGCCCACTGGGGCATGGTGTCGGTTTCGCGCTCGGCGTCCGCGCCGCACTTGGGGCACTTGCACTTTACGAAGCTGTCGATGTGGGCCAGGGGGCTCTTACCGTCGGTGCCGGGCTGGAAGTTGTCCACGTCGGGCAGGCGCAGGGGCAGTTCTTCATAGGGAACAGCCACAACGCCGCAGTGCGGGCAGTGGATCAGCGGGATGGGCTCGCCCCAGTAGCGCTGGCGGTTGAAGGCCCAGTCCTTCATCTTGTACTGAACGCCGGCTTTGCCGTAGCCCTTGGCTTCGATCTCTTTCAGGACGCGCTCAATGGAATCCTTCTTGTTGGTATAGCCGTTCAGGAAATCGGAATTGACCATTTCGCCGTCGCCGGTGTAGGCTTCCTTTTCGATATCGCCGCCCTTGATGACTTCGATGATGTCGATGCCGAACTTCTTGGCGAACTCCCAGTCACGCTGATCGTGGGCGGGAACAGCCATGATTGCGCCGGTGCCGTAACCCATCATG
>JAGBAU010000117.1 GCA_017938785.1 Clostridia bacterium | reverse complement strand
CGGCCCATGAAATCGATAACGGCGGCTGCGGGATAGCCGCGGCGGCGCATGGCGACGAGGGTAGGCATACGGGGATCGTCCCAGCCGGAAACCACGCCTTCCTCAACCAGGCGGCGCAGATAGCGCTTGGACATGACGGTACGCTCGATATTCAGGCGGGCGAATTCGATCTGGCGCGGCGGCTGATCGGTGATTTCTGCATGGGTCACGAACCAATCGTACAGGGGACGATGGATTTCGTACTCCAGGGAGCACAGGGAATGGGTGATGCCCTCAATGGCGTCCTGCACGGGATGCTGGAAGTCATACATGGGATAGATGCACCACTTATCGCCTGCGCGATGATGATGCATGTGCTTGATGCGGTACATGGTGGGGTCGCGCAGCAGCACGTTGGGAGAAGCCATATCGATCTTGGCGCGCAGGACGCGGGTGCCGTCCGGGAACTCGCCGTTCTTCATGCGCTCGAACAGGTCCAGGTTCTCCTCGACGCTGCGGTCACGATAGGGGCTGTTCTTACCCGGCTGGGTCAGGGTGCCGCGGTTGGCACGCATCTCCTCGGGGGACTGGTCATCCACGTATGCCAGGCCGCGACGGATCATGCTGCATGCGATCTCATAGAGCTTATCGAAAAAGTCGGAAGCGAAATACAGGTTATCCCACTTGAAGCCCAGCCATTCGATATCGGCCTGGATGCCGTCAACGAAAGCCTTTTCTTCCTTGGCTGGATTGGTATCATCGAAGCGAAGGTTGCAGGAACCGCCGTACTTCTTGGCAATGCCGAAGTCCACGCACAGGGCCTTTGCATGGCCGATGTGCAGGTAGCCGTTGGGCTCCGGGGGGAAGCGGGTCTTCACATGGTCAAAGCGGCCATTGGCAAGATCCTGGTTGATGTTTTCCTCGATGAAATTGGTTGCGCGTCTTTCTTCGTTCTGCATAGTTCAAACCCCCTGCTGTTTTGCTGGTGTCTGGTATTAAAGGGCTATATCCTGAGCGATGGCCATTTCCGGAGTGGGTTCCGCTTCCTGCACCTGGGGCGCAGCCATCGTCGGTTCCGTGGTCGGTTCTTCGGTAGGTTCAGGGCTGGGCGTAACCGCCTGAGCGCCTGCGGTAAGGATACCATGTTTTACAACGTAGCTGTCCTCCATCCAGAGCACATTGTCCGGCGTCATCCCCGGAGAAAGGCCTGCGATGGCGTAGAGAATCTCCCTGCCCTCATCCGGTTCAGCGATGCGCGGCTGGAAGTCGTTGTACTTTTCAGTGGAAGAAAGGAAGCAGGGAATGATATCGATGCCGCCGTCCTCTACCGTGCCATCCGGATACACCAGGAATTCCTGACGGAAGATGGCGCATTCACGCACATAGGGATCATCATTGCCGCCAAAGACAAAGTTGCCCAGGCTGTTGATGATGTACTTGCCGTTGTAAATCTCGATTTCGCCGTATACATGGGAATGGTTGCCGATGACCAGGTCTGCGCCTGCATCCACAAGCGCGCGGCCCATCTTCCGGCAATAGCTGGACAGACGGTATTCATGCTCCTTGTTCCAGTGCATCGACACAATCAGCAGATCGCATTTTTCATTGGCAGCCTTCACCTTTGCAAGGATGTCCTTTGCCTCGAAATTCCATTCGGTGAAGCCCAGAGAACCGACGGTATAGCCCTTCACCTCGGTGTAATACTCCGGACCATAACCGCTGGCGCCGATGCCGGCCATTTCGAGTGCCTTACAGGTATCCTTGAAGCCCTCTTCCTTGTAGTCAAGGGCATGGTTGTTGGCCAGGTTACAGATGTCCACATTGCCGCTCATCAGGATTTTTGCCCATTCCGGATATCCGCGGAAATTGAAGGTTCGGCGCGGTCTCTTGGTATTGTGATTGGTCAGCGGGCCCTCCAGGTTGACGATGGTCAGGTCATCCTCAGCAAAGAGCTCGCTCACATTGGCGAAGAAGTAATCATAGCCGTACTTCTCCACGAAGGACTTGAAGGCGCTGATACCGCCGTTGCGGGGCTTGTAGGTGCCCAGGGTACAGTCGCCGGTGGCGCTGATCAGGATGCGCACGGGTTCCTGGTTCACGGGTTCCTCTGCAACGGGTTCTTCTTCAACCGGCACCTCCGGCGGCTCCCCAAAAAGCGCTTCCAGGCCGATAAACTGCGGCTCGGAATCTTCCGGCACGGTTACATCAAAGCCGGAAGATTCAATCGTTTCATCGGGCGCCTGTTCAACCACAGGAGCCTCCTCCGCAACCGGCGCAGCAACCTGCACCTCGCCCTCTTCCAGATACCAAATATCATTTTCCGTAGTGTAGGTATAGCGCGAACCGGAAGCTTCACGGTTCACCATACCCATCAGCATCACCGCAGCCACGCAGGCGGCCGTAAGACCGGCCAGGCCCAGGTACATATACCTTTGCTGCTGCTTCTTTCGCTGAGCACGGCTCATTTTCTTTTTCTTCTTTTTGTAAAACACCGATAATCCCCACCGTAAATTTCATTCATTATATTATACCGCATACAGGTTTATATTCCATAAATTCGTGGCTAATTTATCGATTATTCAATTCTTTTGTAATATATTTCCACAGTGCCGTAATTAAAAAAGAGAAAACCCCGAAGGCTTACGCCTTCGGGGTGAATGCGATCATCAGATGGGCATTGCGTTGTTCTTGGTATCGCGCACGGAGTTGTCCAGCTGGAGCTGAGCAGCCTGACGGGCGATAAAGAACTTCTCTGCAACCTGCGGGAACAGGGCGTAGGAGAGAACATCCTCTTCCTGGGTGTAGTACTGGCCGATTTCCTTGCGGAACTCATCCAGGTGCTTTACGCCGTAAGACGGATCGTCAACGGGGCGGGTCTTGATCACCTTGCGGTCACCGATAACCTTCTTGCGAACAGCCTCGTTTACGGGAGCGGGCAGCTGGCCGTATTCGCCTGCCAACAGGCCCTGGGACTCCTTGGGATTCATCTTGTAGCGCTCGCCGGTGATGACGTTCATAACAGCCTGGGTACCCACGATCTGAGAGGTGGGGGTTACCAGCGGCGGATAGCCGAAGTCCTCGCGTACGCGCGGAACCTCTGCCAGAACCTCGTACAGCTTGTCGGACTGGCCGGCCTGCTTGAGCTGGTTGATCAGGTTGGACAGCATGCCGCCGGGAACCTGATACTTCAGGGTGTTAACGTCAACCTTGAGAACCTTGGGATCCAGGATGCCCTGCTCGGTCAGCTTCTGGGCTACGCCGCGGAAGTGATCGGTGGCCTTGGTCAGGTTTTCGAGATCGATGCCGGTATCATACTCGGTGCCCTTCAGGGTGGCGACCAGAGCTTCGGTGGCCGGCTGTGCGGTGCCGTTGCCCATGGGGGACAGTGCGCAGTCCACGATATCGCAGCCCGCTTCGATGGCCTTCAGGTTGACCATGTCGCCGGTACCGGTGGTGTTGTGGGTGTGCAGGTGCACCAGGGTGGTGGGACGCAGAGCAGCCTTCAGCTTCTTCACGAGGGAGTAAGCGTCATAGGGCAGCAGCAGGTTGGCCATGTCCTTGATGCAGATGTTGTCAGCGCCCATCTTCTCCAGCTTCAGAGCCAGATCAACGAAGTATTCTTCGGTGTGCACGGGACTGATGGTATAACACAGAGCAACTTCGCAGATTCCGCCGTACTTCTTGGTGGCCTTGATGCAGGCTTCCAGGTTGCGGGGATCGTTCAGTGCGTCGAAGATACGGATGACGTCGATGCCGTTCTTGATGGACAGGCGGACGAACTCGTCTACAACGTCGTCAGCATAGTGACGATAGCCCAGGATGTTCTGGCCACGGAAGAGCATCTGCAGCTTGGTGTTCGGCAGTGCAGCCTTCAGCTTGCGCAGGCGCTCCCAGGGATCTTCGTTCAGGAAACGCAGGCAGCTGTCAAAGGTAGCGCCGCCCCAGCATTCCAGGGAATAGAAACCAGCCTTGTCCAGGATTTCGCATGCCGGCAGCATGTCCTCAACGCGCATACGGGTTGCGGCCTGGGACTGATGCGCATCGCGAAGGATGGTTTCGGTAATCATTACTTTGCCCATAATGTTTTCCTCCTTGCGTTCAAACGGGAAACCTATTCGGGAACCGTCAGGCTGCAGGGATGCAGCCTGCGGTGAAAATAACGGTGTGCCTTGCTCTTATGCGAACAGGGAGATGAATACGCCTGCAGCAACTGCGGAACCGATAACGCCGGCCACGTTGGGGCCCATTGCGTTCATCAGCAGGAAGTTGCCGGGATCGTACTGCTGGCCAACCTTCTGGGATACGCGGGCTGCCATGGGAACGGCGGAAACGCCTGCGGAACCGATGAGGGGGTTGATGCGGCCGCCGGTCAGCTTGTTCATCAGCTTTGCCAGCAGCACGCCGCCTGCGGTACCGAAGCCGAAGGCAACGACGCCCAGAATAACGATCTTAATGGTATCCAGGGTCAGGAAGGTTGCGCCGTTGGTGGTGGCGCCGACAGTCAGGCCCAGGAAGATGGTGACGATGTTGCACAGCTCGTTCTGGATGGTCTTGCTCAGACGCTCAACCACACCGCATACGCGGCACAGGTTACCGAACATCAGGCAGCCGACCAGGGTAGCAGCATCGGGCAGCAGCAGGGAAACAACGATGGTAACCATGATCGGGAAGATGATCATCTCGGTCTTGGAAACCGGACGCAGCTGCGGCATGCGGATGACGCGCTCCTTCTGGGTGGTCAGAGCCTTCATGATCGGAGGCTGGATAACCGGAACCAGAGCCATGTAGGAATAAGCTGCAACGGCGATGGCGCCCAGCAGATGGGGAGCCAGCTTGGTGGTGACGAAGATGGCGGTGGGGCCGTCTGCGCCGCCGATGATGCCGATGGAGCCAGCTTCAGCAGCGGAGAAGCCCATGAGCTTTGCGCCGATGAAGGTCAGAAAGATGCCCAGCTGTGCGGCAGCGCCCAGCAGCAGGCTCTTCGGGTTGGCGATCAGGGGGCCGAAGTCGGTCATTGCGCCGACGCCCATGAAGATGATGGGCGGGAAGATGCCCAGCTTAACGCCCTGATACAGATAGTACAGCAGGCCCGCATTCTGGGTCTGGATGCTGTACTGCATCATGCCGGCCACTTCATTGTAGCGCCAGATGATGTCGGTGGAATCCTTGCCCAGCGCTTCAGCTGCAACGGCAGCATCGTGCAGGGTGGGATAGAAGGTGTAGGAAGCATGATTCATCATGCCGGCTGCGGGCAGGTTGGCCAGCAGCATACCAAATGCGATGGGCAGCAGGAGCAGGGGCTCGAACTGCTTTACGATGGCCAGATACAGAAGCAGGCATGCCACTGCGATCATGGCGTAGTTGCGCCATTCAAAGCCATTCTCGGTGAAGCTCTGGGCAAAACCGGTGGACTGGACGATGCGCTTCAGGCCCTGGAGAATATCAATTTCGGGATCCGCAGATGCCTGGCTGGCT
>JAGBAU010000116.1 GCA_017938785.1 Clostridia bacterium | reverse complement strand
TCGCTATTTCTTCCTGGTCGGAATCTTCCAGATCATGCACTTCCTTCAGGGCCTTGAAGATTTCCTGCATCTTATAGTCCGTTTCGGTGATTACATCCGCGCACTCACGCAGCTCGTCCACGATGCGCTGGGAAACTTCCTCAGTGGCTTTGTAGCGGATGCCATGCTCCAGGGTAGCCCAAAAGTCCATCGCAACGGTGCGAATCTGGATCTCCACCGGCACAAACAGCTTGCCCTGGGACATGTACACGGGCACGTCCACCACGATGTGCAAACTGCGATAGCCGTTGGGCTTGGGATTCTTGATGTAGTTCTTCTCCAGAATCAGCGAAATATCATCCTGCGCCAGCAGCAGATCTGCAATGCGGTAGATATCGTCCACATAGCGGCACACAACGCGCACGCCCGCGATATCGTGCAGATTCTTCTTTGCGCTGTTCATGGAAACCGGAAAGTTTGTATTCTGCAGCTTCTTGATGATGCTGGACAGCGACTTGATACGGCTTTCTATATGATGGATGGGATTATGGCGGTTCTTGTAGGAGAAATCAGCGTCCAGCGTGGTAAGCCTTGCATTGATTTCGCGGATCGCTGCAGAATACACGCCGCGAATGCTGGCATAATCCTTGCGCAGATGCTCCATTGAATTCTCAAAGGGATCCAGAATCTCGTTCTCCACCCTGTTCTTTTCCTGTTCCATGGTCGGTCTCCTTCGTCGGGGCCGGCTCGCTGAGCACGTCCCAGGGGGTGATGATGCAGATCAGTTCCTCATCCGGGGAACCGCTGCGGGTGACAAACACCGCATTCAATCGCCTGTTCTTTTCGGTGTAGCGCTGGAAGGCACGGCGTACGGTTACAATGGATGTATCTGCGGATACAAACATGTAGCGTTCGCCACGTTTGTGATCAAGCCGGATGCGTTCACCCAGTTCGCATATGCGGGCACGGTTATCAAGGGCATCCAAGCCCTTCTCGCTGAGATAATCGAACAGCGCCTTGATGCTGAACACGCCAATCACCCGCCCCTCTTCACGGACGGGCACCTGGGAATAACCGTTCTTGCGCATGTTGCGCATAACGATGAGAATTCCATCGTTGGGATGGGCGCTCAGCACCTGATCGGCGGGCGTACCAAATTCTGCCGCAACACGCGCGCGGCGCACATAGGCAATTACAGCATCCAGCCGGGCAAGCATTTCATCGGAGGGCTCCACAACAGCCTCACCGTTTTCGCCCGCGTTATGGGACAGGATGTTGCGAATCTCGCGCAGCAAATCCAAATCCACGCGCACAGGCTCGGAATCCTCATCCCGGATGTATTCGATTACGATGCTCGACGAGGATACCTTCTCCCCTTCGTACCGCTTTTCCAGCAGTCCTTCCAGCACCCTGTACTTTTTCAGAAAGAGTTCGGAATTGCGTTCCATCAATCCGCACGCGCCTCCTTAGCCTGGGGCGAAAGATCCATGAACCAGGTATACTCGCCCTTCCAGCCCAGCTTCACAGTGCCCATGGAGCCATTTCTCTGCTTGGCGATGATGAGCTCGGCAATGTTCTTCTCCGCAGTATCGGGATCGTAGTAATCCTCGCGGTGCACGAACATGACCACGTCCGCATCCTGCTCGATGGCGCCGGATTCACGGATATCAGAGAGCATGGGACGATGATTGCTTCGTCCGGCAGGCGCGCGAGAGAGCTGCTGCAGGGCGATGATGGGTACGTTCAGTTCAAGGGCCAGAGACTTAAGGCCGCGGGAAATCTGCGCAACTTCCTCCTGACGGCTGCCAAAGGAACCCACGCCGCTCATCAGCGACAGGTAGTCGATCATGATGATGTCCAAACCGTGCTCCAGCTGAAGCCTGCGGGCCTTGGAGCGCACGCCGGATACAGAGATGCCCGGGGTCGCGTCCACATAAATGGAGGTGGGACCGATGCTGATCATGGCGTCGCAGAGCTTCGCCCATTCGCTGTCATCGATCTGGCCGCGGCGCACACGCTGCATGTCCACGCGTGCCTCGGTGCACAGCATGCGCATGGCGAGCTGTTCAGCGGGCATCTCCAGGGAGAATACCGCCGCCTTCTTGCCAGTGCGGATGGCTGCATTTTCAATGAAGTTCATGCCGATACTGGTCTTACCCATGGCAGGACGGCCCGCCACCAGGATCATTTCGCCCGGGTGGAAGCCGGTGAGCAGCTCGTCCAGCTCCGTATAGCCGGATTCGACGCCGTCCACCTTGCCCTTGTTCTTGACCAGCAGTTCGATCTTTTCGAAGGTTTTCAAAAGCACCGGCTGGATGGGCACGAGTTCCTCGCCGCCCTTACGCATGGTAATATCGTAGATCTGTTTTTCGGCTTCTTCCAGAATATCCTGCGTTTCCTGTTCACCTGCATAGCAGGCCTGCATGATCTTTTCGGATGCGGCGATCAGTTTGCGCAGGGTGGATTTTTCATCCACGATGCGTATGTAGGCGCGCGCATTTACCGCAGAGGGTACACTGCGGCTCAATTCGATCAGATAGGCTGCACCACCGACCGCTTCCAGCTTGCCCCTGCGGGAAAGCTCCTCATCCAGCGTCACCAGATCGATGGGCTGGGATGCGGTTGCGATGGTCTGCATCGCGGCATAGACCTCCCGGTTCGCCGGATCGTAGAAATCATCCGGCTGTAGCGTTTCAATGGCCAGCAGCGCAGCTTCGCGGGAACGAAGCATTGCGCCCAACACGCTGCGCTCAGATTCCGGATGACAGGGAACGCTCTGCGTATCTGCCGCGGCGATATATCCTTCCATACCTGTGCTCCTTCGCCCTGCTTACTTGGATGCGATCTTTACGTTAACGATCAGTCGGGTGGAAACGCCTGCCATCAGCTTCAGGGTGATGAAAGCCTGTCCTGCGTTCTTGATGGGCTCTTCCACTTCGATCTTGCGCTTGTCGATTTCGACGCCCAGCTGCTCCTTGAGGGCGGTGGCAATCTGATCATTGGTCACAGAACCGTAGATCTTGCCGTTTTCGCCGCCGCGCACGGACAGCTGAATCACCTTGCCCTTGAGTTCGCGGGCCTGCTTCTCAGCCTCGGCCTTCTTCACCTCGGCACGATGGGCGTCTGCGCTCTTAGACTTTTCTACAGAATTGATTGCCTCGGCAGTGGCTTCACGTGCCAGCTTGCGGGGCAGCAGGTAGTTGCGTGCATAACCGTCAGAGATTTCAAGAATCTGATCCTTCTTACCGGTGCCCTTGATATCCTGAAGCAGAATAACCTTCATTTTGTGTTCCTCCTCTATCCATTTCCATTGGAATGGTTGTTGTTTCGTTTATTTTCCATGCGCTCGCGCAGCATGCCCCTTGAGCCGAACACCGCGGAGGCAATGCCGTAGATGCTCACATATATGGATGCTCCCATGATGCACAATACGGCCATTACGGCAATGAAGCCAACGCGCAGTCCATGCTTCAGCGGATATACATGAAGGTGCCTGGCCATGGAACTCAGCGCATGAATGCAGAAGGCCGCCATGGCAATATCATACACAGCGTAGAATACGGCGTCTCCCTGGGGCACATCCAGGCTGCTCATGATGAAGCTCGCAGCCAGAATCATTAAAAGACCGCCGGTGGTGGAGCCGGGCAGCGCCCATTCGCGCATCGGTACATAGCTTCCTTCCGCTGCAATCCCCTGCTTGAACCGCATGGAAGCATTCAGCCCCACACAAAGCACCGCAGATATCAGCGCGCCGCTGAAGATCAAGCCGGGCATATTCACCTTATAAACGGGAATCACCGCGTTGATCATCTGGTCAAACAGATGGTAGAAATCCTCAATGTTCACACTCTTGCCCATGATGGACGCATAGGAGCCCATCGCCATACTCACAGATTCCGCAGGCAAAGTACGCAGAACCTTGGGCAACTCCAGCAATACGCGCTCCACCATATTTCCGCCGAAGCTGAAATAAGCGGCGGCAACAGCGAGCAGCACACCAGTTCCGAAAGCCGCAATGGAAACCTTCATCTGGGTGAAGAAGGGTTTGTTTTCATGACGCATCAGCAGCGTGACCGGCAAAAGGTTCAGGAAAAACGCCATCCACATGAATGTGTTTCCCAGGAAACGCGCGCTGAACATCAGCTGCAGCATGGCGGAAAACAGCGCCGGTCCCTTACCTGCCCAGCGATTGAGCGCCACCAGGGCAATGGACGGCAGCATAATCACCGGAACCAGCGACAGCATCTCCGTCATCATCACAATGGGAGACAGCAGCGCCAGCACCATGCCAGCCAGCATACCAACGAGGGTTTTGCCAATGCCAGGTTTCTTATATTCCGGGTTCAAGTAACGATAGTCCTCCATTTAAAAATGTCCTAGAATATTATACCATAGGCGGCAGCCATCTTGCAAGCAAAAGAGGGAAGCTCATTTGAACTTCCCTTTACTTGATTAAAAAACGTTTAGAGATGCGCATCCAGCATATCCACGGCGTCGAAATCCCCCTGATCCACAGCGATTTCCATCAGCTTTTCGACAGCATCGGCGCCCACATGCTCCATAAGCAGCCGTACCTGCGCCCACTTCTTATCCTCAGCAAGCTGGACGGCGAGCGCTTCCACGGCTTCCGCATCCATCAGCGCAGCTAGGCGGGCAAGACACTCCCACTTCTCGCCTTCAACGGCAATGCGCGCGAGCTCGGCACAATCCGCAGGGAGCAGCTTGTTTTCAGCCAGATGGACCGCAAGATTGTCCTCTCCATTTTGGAGGGCCGCAGTTGCGATTTCCAGCGCACAGCCCATGATGGACAGCTGATCTGCGTAGTTTGCCAGCCACTCCCAGTTTTCTGCACGCGCCGCCGCAAGGGCAACCTTCTCCTGAACAGAGGCTTCCATCTGCCATGCGTTGTCGCCCAACCAGCTCCAGCTGCCGTTCTGGATGGCTGCTTCAATGGTGATTTCATCCGCATAGCCGCCCATATACTTGCAGATCCAGTCGTTCATCCCGGCTTCTCGTGCGCCGCCGGCAATCTTCGTACGAAGCTCAGGATCACCGTCCAGTTCAGCGATGTGGCTGCCGATCCACTCCCACTTTTCGTCTGCAAGCGCGCGTTCAAAGGCGCGCTTGCGCAGAGCGATGGCGCGGTCGGAGCGCACATGGGGTGCAGTGGCCACCTCCGCTTCGCTGGACAGATCGTTGATGGCGCTGGAAACTTCATTGATTACGCTTTCGCCGAATCGCCAGGCCTTCTTGACCGCCTTTTCAACGCCCTTGCCGATGTCGTCGAAGGCCTTGCCGATATCATTGATGGTCTTGTTGATGCTGTCTGCGGACTGCTTCACCGTTTCCTTGCCGCTTGCGATGGAACGGGCCAGGTTATCCACGTATTCACGGCTCATGAAGGGTGCAATGCGCCGCAGGCTCTCCCAGCTGAGTTCCGGCTTATGCTTTTCAATCAGCTGTTCCACACATTCGGGGCGCACATAGGGTGCAAGGCGTGCAATCTGGCCTGCGGTAATCTCGCCTTCAATCTCCATGGCGATTTCTTCAACGGTTTCTTTGGACATGAAGGGCGCCATCTGCAAAAGCTGCTGTATAGACATATGCTTTACCTCCTTTTCGGTATTGGGCTGGTTGTTATTTTCGTTCATAGGTTCTGCCGAAGCCTGCTCTTTGTATGCATTTTCCTCTTGTTTCTCTTCAATCATTTCATTTTCAGAAATGAGCTGCTCCACCGTGATACCAAAAAAACGGGTCAATTCCAGCATGGTTTGGATGTCCGGCAGAGCCTGGCCGCTTTCCCATTTGGAAACAGCCTGGTGGGACACGTTCATCATCACTGCCAGCTGCTGCTGGGTCAGGCCGTTTGCCTGGCGAAGAGATGAAATCTTCTTGCCGACCAATCGATTATCAATCATTGTGCATGCTCCTGTTACTATATATTTGTCCCATGTTCGTGACAGCCAGTCACAGGCGAGGGACATCTCATTGCCTAAGCTGTACAATGGAAGGGCAATGGTCTGGCAAGATTCTCCAAGAGCTTTGCGCTCGTTAGAAAGTCAGTCAGCCAGCCTTCCATTGGCAGCGTTCGATTTGTGCAGGTGGAGAACCTCAAATAGTCACGGGGACACTCGCGTCAGCAAACAGATGGAATCGGCAATGGGGAAAGGTGGTTCATCCATTGCAGTTCACAACGGGAGGAATCCATATGTTTGCAGTTGGGATCGACGTATCAAACGGCAGGAGCACGGTCGCGGTTCTCCAATCCAAGACGAAAGTGACCCTGAAGCCGTTTGAAGTTGCGCATACCGCAGAGAGCCTGAACCGTCTGGCCGGGACGCTGAACGGTCTGGGAGACGGTGTGCGCGTTGTCATGGAACACACAGGACGTTATTACGAATCTGTAGCGCAGTTTCTGCACGGAGCCGGTTTCTTCGTCTCTGCGCTCAATCCGCTGCTCATCAAGGAGTACGGAGATGGAAAGCTGCGCGGGGGCAAGACGGATAAGTCCGACGCTGTGAAGATCGCCAGATTCGCTCTTGACAACTGGGACGAATTGCGTCAATATACCCCTATGGACGCGATTCGTTATCAGCTCAAGACCCTGAACCGCCAGTATCAGCTGGCCAGCAAGAACCGCACGGCCTGCGCCAACAACCTCATCGCGCTGCTGGAGCAGAGCTTTCCGGGCATTCGTTCGCTGTTTGACAGCCCTGTGCGCAGCGACGGCAGCCAGAAGTGGGTGGATTTTGTCGATACCTTCTGGCATCTGGACTGTGTTGCCAGGCTCAGTCTGAATGCCTTCAACGAGCGCTACCTCAAATGGTGCAGCCGGCACGGCTATAACTTCAGCGAAGCAAAGGCCGCTCAGATCCACGCCCACGCCCGCCAGCGTATTGCACTGGTCCCCAAATCAGACACCGCAAAGCTCCTGGTCAGAGAAGCCGTTGCACAGCTCAACGTTGTTTCCCACACTGTCGAAGTCTACCGTGACGAGATGAACCGGCTGGCCTCTCAGTTGCCGGAATACGAGACGGTCATGGCCATGTTCGGCGTCGGCAAGTCTGTAGGTCCGCAGCTCATGGCTGAGATCGGCGACCTTCGCCGGTTCACCCACCAGAAGTCGCTGGTGGCGTTTGCGGGTACTGATCCCGGAAAGAACCAGTCCGGTGACAAGGACGCCCGAAGCAACCGCACCAGCAAACGTGGCTCGCCGTATCTGCGCAAGACGCTGTTCGTCATTATGACGATTCTGATTCAGCGCCAGCCTGCAGATGACCCGGTTTACCAGTTCCTGAACAAGAAACGGGCAGAGGGCAAGCCCTACTACGTTTACATGACGGCTGGCGGTACCAAGTTTCTGCGCATCTACTATGGACGGGTTCGCGACTGTCTGAAGGCGAAAGGGCTTTGGGATCAGCCCACACTGGAATCGGGCAGCTCTGACTGACAGGGCTTGCCACGCAAGCTCTTGACCTCCGCGAAGCTCAGACGGCGCGGTTTGTCAAGGATGCCGCAGGCACGGCGCAGCCGCTTGTCCTTGACGAAACGTGACGGCTGTGCTACTTCTCTTCTTTGACCGGCGCTTTGGCGGTGGTTTGTTTTGTGTACGCATTTTTCTGCCCTCTATATTCCTGCCTTTTTTCTCTCAAGTCTCATTTGGGACTTGACTTTTTATTTGCAGGCTTTCTATATCAAGCAGGTGCTTCCTGTGGCTTGATACTATCATTTTCAATCTATGTTTGCAAGCAACCATTAGTTGAATCCGGTAAATTTTCAGAAAAATGTTAGCACTCTTTGTTTTTGAGTGCTAATTTCCCTTGACTTTTGGTTGCATAGTGGTAAAATAAGGTCAAATAAAACCCGGAGGTGAATTTTCCATGTACGGAAAAGGAACGGTATCCATCAATGCCGAAAACATAATGCCCGTCATCAAACAGTGGCTCTACTCCGACAAGGATATCTTTGTGCGCGAGCTGGTTTCCAATGCCTGTGACGCCATCAGCAAAATGAAGCGTCTGGTTTCTTCCGGCCAGGCAAATATTGAAAATGCGGATTACCGCGTGGACATGATCACCAATCCCAAGGAAGGCACCATCCAGATCATCGACAACGGCCTGGGTATGACCGGCGAGGAGATTGTCAAGTATATCGCACAGGTAGCCTTCTCCGGCGCCACCGACTTCATCCAGAAGTACGCCGGCGAAAAAAAGGACGATGACCAGGGCATCATCGGCCACTTCGGCCTGGGCTTCTACAGCTGCTTCATGGTTTCCGATAAGGTTGAAATCGAAAGCAAGAGCTATATTGCCAATGAGCCCGCCGTGCGCTGGACCAGCGAGGACGGTATGGAGTATGATCTCTCCGAATGTGAAAAGGCCGAGCGCGGCACCTGCATCACCCTGCACATTTCTGAAGAGGACAAGAACTTCCTGAACCTGTGGACCCTGCGCTCCACCCTTGAAAAGCACTGCGCATTCATGCCTGTCCCTGTCTACGTTTCCGAAGTAAAGGAAGCTGAAGATGATAAAAAGGAAGAACCCCAGCAGATCAACGACACCCATCCCCTGTGGATGAAGCGTCCCAATGAATGCACCGACGAGGAATACCTTGCCTTCTACCATAAGGTCTTCCATGACATGGATGATCCGCTGTTCTGGATTCACCTGAACGCCGAATTTCCCTTTAACCTGAAGGGCATCCTCTACTTCCCCAAGCTCAAGAACGAATTCACCGCCGGTGAAGGCGTTATTAAACTCTACAACAACCAGGTATTCGTGGCGGATAACATTAAGGAAGTCATCCCCGAGTTCCTGATGCTGCTCAAGGGCGCCATCGATTGCCCCGACCTGCCGCTGAACGTATCCCGTTCCTTCCTGCAGAACGACGGTTATGTAAAGAAAATGTCCGCCTACATCACCCGCAAGGTGGCCGACCGCCTGGTGAGCGAATTCAACACCAAGCGCGAGGACTACCAGCGCTATTGGGATGACATCCATCCCTTCGTGAAGTACGGCTGCATCAAGGACGCCAAGTTCTATGAGCGCGTGAAGAAGGCCATCCTGTTCAAGACCACCGACGGCCAGTACATGACCCTGAACGAGTACGCCGACAAGAACTGCGACGGCGAGGAGCGCACTGTATACTATGCCTCCGATGAAAAGCGCCAGGCGCAGATGGTGAAGATGTACAACGACCAGGACAAGGACGTCGTGTTGCTCAACACCCTGATCGACACCAACTTCATCAGCTTCCTGGAATACGACGGCGGCGAGGAGAAGCTCTCCTTCAAGCGCATCGACGCAGCAGCCGATGGCCTCACTGAGGAAGGCGAAGCCGATGAAGACACCCGAAAGATGCTCGAAGAGCGCTTCCGCGGCGCCATGAACGACCAGGAGGTTGAGGTGCAGCTCAAGCCCTTTAAGGCCGAGGACACCATCGCCATGATCACCGTAGACGAGCAGAACCGCCGTTTCACCGAAATGAGTGCACGCTGGGGCGGCATGGATATGAAGCTGCCTGAAAAGCGTACCCTGGTGCTCAACAGCCGCCATCCCCTGGTGAAGTGGCTGGAAAAGAGCGAGGACAACGATATGAGCCGCGATATCTGCGCCCAGGTAGCCGACCTTGCCGAAATGGCACGTCAGCCCTTGGTGGCCGACCGCATGGTGGACTTCCTGAAGAGAAGCAACCAGTTGCTCACCCGCATCATTGAAGCATAAAGCAAATGCCGCCTGACTGGATTCAGGCGGCATTGATACATAATAAAGGCGGAACCAATTCAGGTTCCGCCTTTGTTTTATTTACCTAGCTTTGCTTTGAATTCAGCAATCTTTTCAGGGGTTCCCCTTGCAGCATCATCCGCAAAGAGCGCCTTCTGGGTTGCCGTATCGGCTACGCCCGTGGCCTTGATACCACTGGCCATCTGGAAGAAGCCGGTTGCAATAAAGGAGCTGTTGCCGAATACGCCGTCTGCCTCGCCCTCGAGCCAGCCCAGTTCAATCAGGCGCTTCTGCACAACTGCCGCTGCGCGGATATAGCTGGTCTTCTTCAGCCTTGCAGGCGCAACCTTGAATCCATTGAGGTCCGGTCTTTCGCCGACGGTGGAAATATCCTTCGACTCGTTATCCGGAAGGCCGAACATTTCGTTCAGGGTCACCAGGCGGTAACCGCGTGCAATCGCGCCGGGAATGAACTGCAGAAGCTTGTTCAGATCATTATTCGTGGTATGGAACAGGTAGATGCGGCCAGGAGCCAGGTTGTTGTACAGGCTCTCCATGGAATCCGTAGAGCCGGACTGGGTCCACATGGCGATTGCATTGTAGCCCATCTGATTGACATAGGCGTGCACACGCTGGTCATCACGCTCATCTCCACCCTTGGGACGGAAAAAGTGCATTTGATGGTTTACGCCGAGCACTTCGCTCACCTTGGCATTCTGATACCAGAGCTCGTTCATCATGCGCTCGTCGTCATAGTGGTACATGCCGGCGTGGTTGTAGGTGTGGTTTTCAATCTCCATGCCGCTTTCATAGGCCCATTTGACCACATTTGCAATGGCGTCAATCTCAAGGTTCTTGCCGATAGGGAAGATCGTGAGATCCGCGTTATTGTCCAGCGCACACTGTACGATCTGGCGAAGGTTATCTGCCTGGAAGCAGTCGTCGACCGTAACGGCGATGATGTTTTCTGTGGTCTTCGCCTTATAAAGAACGGGGATAAAGCCCTCCTTCACCTCAGGCCAGCGGTCCATCTTGGCAGGATCCACCTTGGCAAAATCCGGGGTAATGATCGGACCGTCCTGTTCACCGCGCGCAGCGGCAACATAGGCCTCATCATAATTAAAGTGCTCCGGAACAGGCGTTGCAGTCGGCGTCGGCGCAGGCGTAGGCGTTTTGTTGGCCTCGATGGTGGCCTGGAGAATCGCTGCTTCGCGCGCAAGCTTTTCTTCCTTGATATCCTTGCCTACATTCACCAGAAGAACGATCAGCGCAGCCAGCACAATCACCGCAATGGGCACGATGATCATCAGGCGCTTTTTCAATTTTTGCCTTCTGCGTTTTTCAAGAATACGGCGCTTCTGATCGGCAGTAAGCGTACGGTGGGTACCGTTACCGGAATTCTGACTCATATCCAAAACCTCTCCGTATATACTGATACATATATCATATTAATTTTATCACCCGAATTCACACAAATCAATCATTAAAAGTGATATTCTGTTGACCTTTGTGATACAAAGGCATAAAGATGCGTGGGCATTATTTGCCCACGCATTGAAACACTATCTGGATAGTCCGGTAACCACATCGCCCATCACAACAACCGCATAGGGCTGGCCCTTGCTGGCTTTGGTTTCGATGGCGATGTCCTCGGTATTGTAAGCCATGGTCGTGCCGCTCTTCTGAATGATATGGAATTCATAGGGATCAGTGACCAGCAGTGCACCGGCAATCTTCTTGCCGTTGGTGCCGTTCTTCAGCAGGTTCATGCACTTCACGCCCTTGCCGCCGCGTGCCTGTCGCTCAAAATCGATCAGCAGGCAGCGCTTCATATAGCCAAGGTCGGAGCTGAGCACGATTTCACCCTCGCTGTTGTGCACGCAGGCAAAGCATATCCTATCATCCGGTGCAAGCGTCATGGACTTTACGCCCGCGGCAGTTCTGCCGATGACGGATACATCCTCCACCGCAAAGTGAATGGCCATGGCGCCTTCGGTTACAAGAAGCACGCTTTCACCATCTGCGGGATTCAGGGCCGCCAGCAGCTTATCCTCGCCCTTGAGGCCGATGCAGGCGTAGCGTCCCTTGCGGACATTCAAATCGGCCAGGGTTGTGCGCTTGATCATGCCGCGCTCGGTGGCCAGCAGCACCTCCCCTTCCCACTTACCCGCATGGAGGACGCCGATGAGCTGTTCATCCTTCTCAAGGCCAGCGAGCAGGCCTCCGGGCGGAAGGCCGCGCTCCTTGGCTCGTGCTTCGGGAATCTGTTCCACGAGAACCGGATAGCAGTTGCCCAGATTCGTAAAGAACAGCAGCTTTTCATTGGTCATGCAGTCGATCACACGCACTGGCGGATCGCTGAACTCTGCATTGGCCGCAGCTTTTTCGTAGGTCTTGGGCAGCATACGCTTGATGAAGCCGTTGCGGGTCAGAAGGACCTTTGCCTCGTCAGGAGCAGCGGTTTCCTCTTCGATGACGATGGTCTCGAAGCTGGGCACAATCTGCGTGCGGCGCGCATCGGCAAACTTTTCGCGAATCTCGCCCAGTTCCTTCTTGATAACGCCCAGTAGCTTCTTCTCGCTGTTCAGGATGGCCTTCAGGCTTGCGATGCGCTTGACCAGCTGTGCATATTCCTCCTTGAGGGAAACGACCTCCAGGTTGGTCAGCCGCTGCAGCCGCATGTCCAGGATGGCCTGGGCCTGGATGGCAGTCAGGGCAAAGCGATCGATCAGCTTATCCTTGGCCTCCTTGGGCGTCTTGCTGGAGCGGATCAGGCGAATGACCTCGTCCAGGTTATCCACTGCAATGATCAAGCCTTCCAGGATGTGGGCGCGCGCCTCGGCCTGTGCAAGCTCGTATTTGGTGCGGCGGGTCACCACGTTCTTCTGGTGGCCGATATAGTATTCCAGCATCTTGCGGATACCCATCTGCACTGGCTTGCCGCCGGCGATGGCCACCATGTTCACACCGAAGGTGACCTGCATATCGGAATACTTATAGAGAACCTTCAGCAGCTTCTCGGGATCCACATCGCGCTTGACCTCGACCACGGCACGCATGCCCATGCGGTCGGATTCATCGCGGATATCATAGATGCCGGAGAGCAGATTCTTCTTTTCCTCGCTCAGGCGCAGAATCTTTTCAAGAAGCGCTGCCTTGTTGACCTGGTAGGGCATTTCGTCCATGACGATGAGCTTTCTGCCCGCACTACCGTCCTCGATGTGCACCTTGGCGCGCACCTGGAGCTTTCCGCGGCCGGTTTCATAGGCCTGAATCAGTTCACCGTCCCCGGCCAGGATGCCGCCCGTGGGGAAATCCGGCGCAGGAATATACTGCATCAGTTCCTGGGTGGTGAGCTTGGGATTATCGATGAGCGCCACGCAGCCGTCAATCACCTCGCCCAGGTTGTGGGGCGGGATGTTGGTGGCAAGGCCAACTGCAATGCCGCTTGCGCCGTTGACCAGCAGGTTCGGGTAGCGGCCGGGCAGCAGGTCGGGCTCCTTCTGGGTATCATCGAAGTTCAGGTGGAAATCCACGGTGTCCTTGTCGATGTCCCGGAGCATGACCATGGCCAGTTCCGTCATGCGAGCCTCGGTGTAACGCATTGCGGCCGGGCTGTCGCCGTCGATGGAGCCGAAGTTGCCATGACCGTCCACCAACATGGCGCGCATCACGAAGGGCTGGGCCATGCGGGTCAGCGCATCGTATACGGAGGAATCGCCGTGGGGATGGTATTTACCCAGGCAGTCGCCGACGATACGCGCACACTTTCTGTGGGGCTTATCGTGGGTATTGCCCAGTTCATGCATGGTGAACAGGATGCGCCTCTGAACAGGCTTCAGGCCGTCCTCCACGCGGGGCAGGGCGCGCTCCAGTATGACGTGCTCCGAATAGGGAATCATGGAATCGTGCATCACGTCTTCCATGGTCTTCTGGATGATCTCCTCCATCCGAACCACTGTGTTGTTCTCTTTATCCTTCTTTCTGGGGGGCATGCTGTTTCTCCTTTATGCCTCCGTGCCCGAAACGGGCTGGAAGTTATCCACCTTGTTGAAATCTGCATATTCGCTGATGTAGGCGCGGCGGGGTTCCACCTTATCGCCCATCAGCACGGTTACACGGCGCTCGACCTCGGCAACGTCCTCAATGGTAACCTGCACGAGCTTGCGCCCTTCGGGATTCATGGTCGTCTCCCAGAGCTGCTCGGGATTCATTTCACCCAGGCCCTTGTACCGCTGCAGGGTGTAGTTCTTGCCCACCTTGTTGATGGTTTCGTTGAGGGCCTTATCGTCGTAGCAGTAGGTCACTTCCCCGCCCTTCGCCACGCGGTACAGCGGCGGCATGCCGATGTAGACATGGCCGTCGGTGATCAGCTCCTTCATGTAGCGGAAGAAGAAGGTGAGCAGGATGGCGCGGATATGGGCGCCGTCCTGGTCCGCATCCGAGAGGATGATAACCTTGTCGTACTTCAGATGAGAAATATCAAAGTCCTCGCCGATGCCGGTGCCCAGCGCAGTGATCACGCTTCTGAATTCCTCATTGAGCAGCACCTGATCGAGGCGCTTCTTTTCAACGTTCAAGGGCTTGCCGCGCAGGGGCAGGATGGCCTGGAAGCGGCGGTCGCGGCCCTGCTTGGCGCGGCCGCCTGCGGAGTCACCCTCTACAATGAACAGCTCGTTCATCTTGGCGTTTCTGCCGGTGCAGCTGGAGAGCTTGCCAACCAGCGGAGCAGCGTCCAGCTGGTTCTTCTGGCGGGCCATCTCCTTGGCTTTGCGCATGGCTTCGCGCACCTTGGCTGCCTTGGCTGCCTTTTCGATGATCTTGGCCGCGAATTCCTGGTTCTTCAGGTCGTCCAGGTAGATGGACAGCTGCTCGTAGCAGACGCTTTCAAACACGGGGCGAACCTCAGTGTTGCCCAGCTTGCCCTTGGTCTGGCCCTCGAACTGGGGATTCTTTACACCAGCGTACACGATGGCAGTCATACCCTCGCGGAAGTCATCACCGGACAGGTTGTTGTCCTTCTCCTTCAGGATGTTCATGCGGCGGGCGTAATCGTTGAAGGCGCGGGTCATGGCCATCTTGAAGCCCGTTTCGTGGGTGCCGCCCTCAGCGGTGGGAACATTGTTGACAAAGGAATAGATGTTATCCGAATAGGAATCGGTGTACTGAATGGCTATGCGCACCAGGGTACCGTCCATCACCTTCTCAAAGAGGATGGGATCTGTGATAGTATTCTTATCCGTGTTCAGGTAACCGAGGAAATCCGCAAGGCCGCCCTCATAGCAGTATTCATGAACGCGGGCCGCAGCATCCTTCACGCGCTCATCGGTGAACACGAATCGCACGCCCTTGTTGAGGTAGGCAAGCTCACGCACCCTGCGGCGCACGGTATCGGAATTGAAATCCACGGTTTCAAACACGCGGGGATCCGGCTTGAAGGCCACCTGGGTACCGCGGCGGCGGGTATTGCCGATCTTCTCCAGTGGAGCCACCGGGCGGCCGGAGATGATCTTGCCCGTCTTGCGGTCTTCAACAGATTCAAACTTCTGCTGGTAGTGGCTGTAATCGCGGTAGACGTCCACAACCACCCACTCGGACAGCGCGTTCACAACGGAAGCGCCAACGCCGTGCAGGCCGCCGGAATAGGCGTAGTTCTTATCGGAGAACTTACCACCGGCGTGCAGCTGGGTATAGACGACCTCAACCGCAGAAACGCCCAGTTGAGGATGGATGTCCACAGGAATACCACGGCCGTTGTCGGTTACTTCGCAGGAGCCATCCTTCTTCAGGGTGACGGTGATCTCCGAAGCGAAGCCGTTGGAGGCCTCGTCGATGGCGTTATCGACGATTTCCCAGATCAAATGATGAAGTCCCCGGGAACCCGTAGAGCCAATGTACATGCCGGGACGCATGCGCACCGCATCCAGACCCTCAAGAACGGTTATATCAGTGGCGGAATAAGTTTTAGCCATTTTTTCCTCCATTAGCATACAATTATCCTTATTATAAATGAAAAACGTTAAATCCGTTTGAAGCGCAGCTTTTCGGAGTCCATATTTTGCCTCATTCCACCATAAGTTTGCATAAAACGGGAATATATGCTATACTAAGTATTAAATGGAGGAATGGGCTTTCATGTACAGCGATAACAATACAAATCTCGCGGAGCTGAAGGAGCATGTACACCAGCTGTGCCTGCGCAAGGGTTGGGGCGTTGAGGGCGTTCAGAACCCGCAGCACGTGGCCATGGCCATGACCGTTGAAATGAGCGAACTGCTGGAGCACTTTCAGTGGCTGAACCCCGAGGATGTTCAGCGCCTGCAAAACGGCGAAGATCCTGATCGCTGCGCCCTGATCGCAGAGGAATTCGCAGATGTGATGATGTACGGTTTGCAGCTTGCCCGCACCCTCGGTATCGACATCACCCAGCAGATTCTGCGCAAGATTGACATCGTGGATCACAGGCCTCCCAAGGCCTACGATCCGAAAAGATAACCCACAAGAGGTGGCTCATGAATACCGACTTAATTCTGATTCTTGATTTTGGCGGAAACCAGGCTTATTATACGGCACGCCGCCTGCGCGGCGAGCAGTTTTACTGCGAAATCCTGCCCGGCGATACCGATGCGGAGCATATTTCTTCCCGTGCGCCTAAGGGACTGATCCTGGCCGGTGGAGATTCCAAGGCGCTGCGCGCCGAGGAACTGCCCTATGATCCCGAAGCCTTTGGCGTACCTGTGCTGGCCTTCGGCGGTTCCGCCCGCAGGCTGGCTGAAGCCATCGGCGCGGAGCATCGCGGCATCCAGCTGGAATCCAACAAGGATTTTGTGCAGTTCACCCCCTGCACCCTGTTTGAGGGACTGGATGAGAACGACCGCTTCTTTGACCGCGTGGACGGATATGCGTTCCCCGAGGGATACAGCGGCATCGCTACCACCCCCTCCGGCCTGACGCCCGGCTTTGCCAACATTGAAAAGCATATCTACGGCCTGCAATTCTATGTGGAGAGCAACGATCCGGATGGCCTGCACATCCTGGAAAACTTCGCCGAGCAGATTTGTGCATGTCCCCGCACCTGGACCGCTGAATACTTCGCCCCGAAGCTGATCGAAGAAGTGCGCGCCGAGGTCGGCTCCTCCAGCGTGCTGATTCCCGTCTCCGGCGGTGTGGATTCCGCCGTCACAGCAGCGCTTTTGAATAAGGCCATCGGCGGACGGCTCAACTGCCTGTTCATCAACACCGGTCTTCTGCGCAAGGGCGATCCCGAATTTGTGCGCCGCTGCTTCTACGACCAGATGGGCCTGAACATGATTGAGTTGGAAGCATCCGAACGCTTCCTCAAGGCGCTCTCAGGGGTACACGATCCCGCAGAAAAGCGCCGCATCATGCACGATGAGTTTTCTGCCGTATTTGCAGAGCAGTACATCAAAGCAGGCGATATCGACTGCATGGCGGAGGGCACCATCTATCCCGATGTGCTGCGCAATACACCCTGTCTGGTGAGCAACATGATCGATGGCTGCCGCCGCATCGAACCCCTGAAGCTGCTGTTCAAGGAAGATGTGCGCGCCCTGGGCCGCTATCTGGGCGTACCGGAGGAGCTGATCAATCGTCCGTCCTTCGAAAGCAGCGGACTGTCCGTGCGCTGTCTGGGTGAAGTGACCCTGTCCCGCCTGAACATGCTGCGCGAAGCGGACGCCATCTTCCGCGAGGAAGTTGAAAAAGCTTCCCTCTCCCGCAGGATTGCCCAGTATTTTGCCATTCTTACCGAGATGCGCACCCCGGGCCTGTGCGGCGATGGTTATGTTTGCGTGCTGCGTGCGCTGGGCTCCTCCAATGCCGGCAAAGCGCCCGCATACAAGCTGCCCTACGATCTGATGGATGCAGTTGTTCAGCGCATCACCGCCGAAATCCCCGGCATTACCCACGTAGTTTATGATATTACCGGCCGGCCCATTGCCAACGTGGAATGGGAATAAAACCGGCAAGTGAATCTTTCAAAGGAAGGTACCACCATGATTCTGAGACACGCACGCGAACCCATGGAGGGCGTGAACATCGACGATACCTTTGAAGCCGTTGATGAGCGCACCGGCGCTGCCCTAGGCAGCTGCACGATTTATGTGCACGAGAGCGACGAGCTCTTCCCCAGCCGCCCGGTTCGCATCTACATGGACATCCAGGGCGATCCCGCGCCGGATGCGCTCCTCGGAGCTGCCGTCGCCCGCGCCAAGGGACTGGCCATGGAATACGATGCACCCAGCCGCATCTTCACCCAGGTGGAGCCCAACGACGCCGAGCGCATGGAATCCCTGCAAACCCTGGGTTTCAAGGACAATGATGGCCTGGTATGCATGCGGCGCGAACTGCCCTGTGAAATTGAATCTCAGATGCCCATTGGCTGCGTAATCGTGCGCGATGATCTGGACGATCCCATCGAACAGAAGTATTTCCTGGAGCGCTATAACCAGCTGTTCAACGAGGAATACGATTTTGACTGGTTGCAGGATTTCCGCCTGAAGGAAGGCTTTGAGCGCATCCTGATCGTTGCTCCCACCGGCATGGCAGGCGAGTGCATCACCTGGAAGGAAAACGGCGCCGGACGCATCGGCTGGCTGTATGTATCCCGCAAGTGGCGCGGCATGAAGGTATCCCGCACGCTGCTGGACATCGCCTGCATGGACTTCGAGGACGATGGCCTCACCCGTGCCGAAGCCGAAGTGCAGGCGCGCATCCCCGGCATGCTGCACGTGATGGAGAGCGCGGGTTTCCGCCAGGCTGAGCTGATTCTGCGCTACCCCGGAATCGATATCGGATAAAAGCAAAAGAAGACCGGAAACAGTCTTCTTTTTTGTTTGTTCTTCCCCATCCTCCTTCGCAATAGACTAATCCGTAAGTATTTTGGGGAGGGATTGTATGCAGGGAAATCTGTTTTATGGCAGCGGTGCGGCGCTGGTAACTCCCTTCAAGGGACAGCGCGTGGATTATGACGCCCTGGAAAGGCTGATCGACTGGCAGATTGATTCCGATACCGACGCGCTGATCGTTCTGGGTACAACGGGTGAACCTTCCACGATTACGCCCTCTGAGCGCAGCGCCATCATTGAATGCGCAGTTTCCAGAGTTTCCGGTCGGGTACCGCTGTATGTGGGCACAGGTTCAAATTCCACCCGAAAGACCATCGAGCAATCCGTGGAAGCCATGCGGCTGGGCGCGGACGCTCTGCTGGTGGTCACGCCCTATTACAACAAGACCAGCAACGCAGGGCTCATTGAGCATTATACCTCCGTTGCAGACAATGTGAACATCCCGATTATCGTCTACAATGTGCCCTCGCGCACGGGATTAAACCTTCCGCCGGAAGTCATGCTGGAGCTTGCAAAGCATCCCCTGCTCTGCGGCTTCAAGGAAGCCTGTGCGGATACCGCCCATACCATGCGGCTGTTTGAGCTGGTGGGAGACGGCGTGGCTATCTATTCCGGCAACGATGACCAGGTTCTGCCGCATATGGCGCTGGGCGCACGCGGCGTTATATCCGTTGCCGCCAACATTGTACCCCGGCAGATGCCCGCCTTGGCGGCGCTGTAATGGACCTCGCAGCTGGCACCCGTCTGGCCCCACATGCTGCTGACCATCAAAATGCGGCCGAATTTCCGACGGATCATCCCGGGCAGAACGGCCCGGCAGCAATAGAAAACGCCGTCCAGATTTACCCCCATCATCCGCCGCCAGTCCGCGTCGGTGATATCGGTGAACAGCTTCTGCTGGGCGATGGCGGCGTTGTTGATCAGCACGTCGATGTGTCCAAGCTGCCGCATCGCCTGCAGGCAGCCATCCTGCACGGCCGCCGGGTCGGA
>JAGBAU010000115.1 GCA_017938785.1 Clostridia bacterium | reverse complement strand
GCCCGAGTACACTCAGGAGAACCTGGAACTGCTGGAAAAGGGCACCTGCAACCTGTTCCACCATGTTAACACCATCCTGAAGTCCGGCATCACCCCCGTTGTCTGCATCAACCGCTTCTACACCGACACCGATGCTGAAGTTGCCCTGCTGAAGAAGATGTGCGCAGACCGCGGCATCCGTTGCGCAGAGTCCAACCACTGGCGTTATGGCGGCGAAGGCGCTGCTGAGCTGGCTCAGGTTGTTGTCGAAGCTTGCGAATCCAAGAACGAAGTTAAGTTCCTGTACGACCTCGAGATGCCCCTGCGCCAGCGCGTAGAGCTGATCGCCAAGGAAGTATACGGTGCTGACGGCGTCATCTGGCAGCCTCTGGCAGTTCAGAAGGCAGAGCGCTTCGAGAACGATCCCAAGTATGCTGACTACTGCACCATGATGGTTAAGACCCACCTGTCCCTGTCCGACGACCCGACCAAGAAGGGCGTTCCGACCGGCTGGAAGCTGACCATCCGCGACATCCTGGAGTACGGCGGAGCCAAGTTCCTGTGCCCCATGGCCGGCACCATCTCCATGATGCCCGGTACCGCTGCTGACCCGGCATATCGTCGCGTAGACGTAGACGTAGAAACCGGCAAGGTATCTGGTCTGTTCTAATCTAAAACATAATAAGGCACAGGTGGGAAACTGCCTGTGCCTTTCCCCAGTTTTAAGAGGGTTCCGGGGAAAAGCTTTTCCGCTCCCTCAATACGCTTATTTAGGAGAATTGAACTATGGATATGACTCTGGCATCCTGCCGTGAATTTGTTACCGTACTGGCTTCCGATGCACCCGCACCCGGCGGCGGCGGCGCTGCTGCTCTGGTTGGCGCGATCGGCACCGCTCTTGGCAACATGGTTGGCTCCCTGACCGTTGGCAAGAAGAAGTATGCAGACGTTCAGGACGAAATCATCGCCCTGAAGGCAAAGTGCGACGAGCTGCAGAAGCAGCTGCTGGACCAGGTTGAAGCGGACGAAATCAACTTCCTGCCCCTGGCCAAGGCCTACGGCATCCCGAAGGATGATCCCACCCGCGATCAGGTGATGGAAGAGGCCACTATGATCGCCTGCTCCACCCCCGTTCGCATCATGGAACTGTGCTGCGAAGCCATCGAAGCCATCGCCGTTTTCGCTGCAAAGGGCTCCCGCCTGGCCGTTTCCGACGCAGGCTGCGGCGCTGTTTGCTGCAAGGCTGCCCTGCAGGCCGCAAGCCTCAATGTGTTCATCAACACCAAGTCCCTCAAGAACCGTGAGGTGGCTGAGGAAATGAACGCCAAGTGCATCGGCATGCTGGACAAGTACTGCGCAATGGCAGACAAGATCTTCGAAGAAGTAAAAGCAAATTTCTTCAAGTAATTTATATTTAAATCCGATATAATTGGAGGAGATTACCATGGCAAAGCTGCTGCTCGGTAAGGAAGTTACCGCTGCTCTGAATGCAAAGCTCCAGGCAAAGGTTGAAGAACTCAAGGCAAAGGGCATCGCCCCCAAGCTGGGTATCCTGCGCGTTGGCGAGAACCCGTCCGACCTGTCCTATGAAAAGGGCGCTGTTGCCCGTGCAGAACTGATCGGCGTTGAAGTTGAGAAGTTCGTCCTGCCGGAAGACGCCACCAAGGAAGCTGTTATCGCTCAGATCGAAGAGCTGAACGCAAACGACAGCATCCACGGCGTTCTGATGTTCCGTCCCCTGCCCAAGCACCTGAAGGCCGACCAGAACGAGATCTGCAATAAGCTGGATCCCGCCAAGGACGTTGACTGCATGACCGACCTCAGCAACGCAGGCGTATTCGAAGATCGTGCAGACCTCGGCTTCCCGCCCTGCACCCCCAAGGCCTGCATGGAGATTCTGGACTACTACGGAATCGACTGCAAGGGCAAGAACGCCGTCGTCATCGGCCGTTCCCTGGTTGTTGGTAAGCCCGCAGCCATGATGCTGATGAAGAAGAACGCCACCGTGACCATCTGCCACACCCGCACCGTGAACGTTCCCGAGATCGCCAGCAAGGCTGACATCCTGGTTTCCGCAGCAGGCGTTCTGAACAGCCTGACCAAGGAATATGTACGTCCCGGCCAGATCGTCATCGACGTTTCCATCAACTGGGATGCCGAGAAGATCAATGCCCGCGGCACCAAGGGCGCCATCGCCGGCGACGCCAAGTTCGATGAGGTTGAACCCATCGTTGAGGCCATCACCCCCGTTCCGGGCGGCGTAGGCTCCGTCACCACCTCCGTGCTCATCGGCCACGTTGTTGAGGCTGCAGAGCGCAAGGCTGCCAAGTAATTATTTGAAAAACAGGCATAACCGCCCGTTGAACCCGTTTAACGGGCGGTTTTTGCGCCTTTTTATCCGTTAGGAAGGTGCAAAATTCCGTCGAAACCAATGAAACCGTAAGCGGAAGTGGCCCAGAGCCATTCCCGGGCCACACAGAATAGGAGGAAACACAAATGAGCCTTGATAAGCTGCGCAAGCAGAGCCCCAGCGCAATCCTGCGTCTTGTACTGACTGCCTTTACCGTCGCCTTCGCGATCGGCGCTGTATGCGCACCGGACCGCGGCGAGATGCTCAGCGGTCTCGCACGCATCATCACCAAGCCGTCCCTGCTCACCAAGGACTACTTCTTCCTGGAGATCGGCAGCGTCTCCGGCGCAATGCTCAACGCTGCACTGGTGGGTGCTGTATGCAACATCCTGATGTTCCTGCCCGGTGCAACCGTCGTCGGCGGTACCGTGGCTGCCTACATGCTCACGATCGGATTCTGCTTCTTCGGCATCAACATCCTGAACATCCTGCCCTTCATTCTGGGTACCCTGGTGTATTCCGCAGTAAAGCAGATGCCCTTCTCCAAGAACATTAATTTCGCCATGTTCTCCACCGCCCTGGCGCCTCTGGCCAGCGAAGTGATGTGGCGTTATCCCGGCACTGAAGTGCGCGCCATCACCATCTCCGGCATCATGCTGGCGATTGCCATCGGCATCGTTGTGGGCATGACCATGCCCGCCCTGTGCGCACATGCAGTGAACTTCCACAAGGGCTACGACCTGTACAACGCAGGTCCCGCGGCAGGCTTCCTTTGCTTCGTGATCTATTGCATCATGTACAAGGCCATAGGCGTTGAGGCTCCCGCCATCGCCGCCACTCTGGGCGACGGCAACAATGCCCTGTTCTGCAATACCTTCGCAATCATTTGCTTTGTGCTGTGCATCCTGTTCGGCCTCATCATCAACGGCGGCTTCAAGGGCTACAAGGCTCTGCTGCTGGATCCCGGCCACAAGGTGGATTTCGCCACCAAGCACGGCATCGGCGCAACCGTAATCAACTTCGGCATCTACGGCCTGTTTATCCTGGCCTATTTCAATATCATCGGCGCTAAGTTCACCGGCCCCACTTTCGGCGTGGTATGG
>JAGBAU010000114.1 GCA_017938785.1 Clostridia bacterium | reverse complement strand
GATGTATACGTTCGCAAGCTGATCGAGAAGGGCTATAAGGTGGCCATCTGCGAACAGATGACCGACCCCGCCACCACCAAGGGCCTGGTTGAGCGCGCCGTAACCCGCGTGATCACGCCCGGCACGGTCATCGAAAGCAGCATGCTCGAGGAGAAGAAATCGAATTATATCGCCGCCGTCTGCCTGCGCAAGAACCAGGCGGGCTGTGCCTTCTGCGACGTATCCACCGGCGAGTTTTCCCTCTTCCAGATTTCGGACGCCCGGAACTTCCTCACCGATGAAATGGCGCGCATCATGCCCAGCGAGCTGGTGGTGAGCAACCGGGATGAATTTGCACGTCTTGCTCCGGAGCTTGCGCGGCTGTCCTCCAATGTGGAGGAGGAGGCCTTCACCTACGCCGTTGCATCCAAGTGCATGGCGGCTCATTTCCGCAAGAGCGTAAAGGAGCTGGGCTTTGAGGAAGAAAAGCTGGCCGTCTGCGCCGCAGGTGCGCTGCTTTCTTACCTTACCGAAACCCAGAAGAATGCGCTTTCCCACATCCTGACCGCCACGCCCTACGACAGCAAGATGTACATGGCGCTGGATAAGAGCGCGCTGCGCAATCTGGAGCTTACCGAAACTACCCGCGCCAAGAGCCGCAGGGGTTCGCTTCTGTGGATTCTGGACCAGACCCAGACGGCCATGGGCAGCCGTCTGCTGCGCAGCTGGATTGAACGGCCCCTGTTCTCTGAAAGGGAGATCAACCGCCGCCTGGATGCCGTGGAGCAGCTGATGCAAAACCCCATGGCGGCGTCCACCATGCGCGAAATCCTGAGCGGCGTATATGATGTTGAGCGTCTGTTGAGCCGCATCGCCTATGAGGCGGTGAACGCCCGTGATTGCCTGGCACTCAAAAACTCCCTGGACGCTGTGCCGCTGATCAAGCGTTGCGCCGAAGACTTCTCTGCACCGCTGATTCTCGATACCCTGGAAAACCTCGATCCCATGACGGAGCTGGTGGACGTGCTGCGCCGGGCCATCGATCCGGATGCGCCCATCTCCGTGAAGGACGGCGGCATGATCCAGAAGGGCTACAGCGAGGAACTGGACGAGCTGCGCGATATCGCCGAGAACGGCAAAGAGTATCTCGCCAACCTCGAACAGAAGGAGCGCGAGGAGACCGGCATCAAGAACCTGAAAATCGGTTTCAACCGCGTATTCGGCTATTACATTGAGGTTACCCGTTCCTTCTATGAACTGGTGCCCTACCGCTACACCCGCAAGCAGACCCTGGCCAATGCCGAGCGCTTCATCACCGAAGAACTCAAGTCCCTCGAAAACAAGATCCTCGGTGCGCAGGAGAGTTCTACCCGCCTGGAGTATGAGCTGTTCTGCGAAATCCGACGGGTACTCAAGGACCTGCTGCCCAGGCTTCAGTCCACGGCCCAGGCGCTCAAGACCCTGGATGCACTCCTGTCCCTTGCGCAGGTAGCGGCGGACTACAATTATGTCCGTCCCTCCATCAACGATGAGGGCAGGTATGTGATCACCGGCGGCCGCCATCCCGTGGTGGAGGATTCCATAGGTAGGGAGCGCTTCGTGCCCAATGATACTTCCCTGAACGCGCAGGATCGGGTGATGATCATCACCGGTCCCAACATGGCCGGTAAGTCCACCTACATGCGCCAGGTTGCCCTGATTGTGCTGATGGCGCACCTGGGTTCCTTCGTGCCGGCGGAGAGCGCGGATATTGCCCTCACCGACCGCATCTTTACCCGCATCGGCGCATCGGACGACCTGTACGGCGGCCAGTCCACCTTCATGGTGGAAATGAGCGAAATGGCCACCATTTTGAAGTTCGCAACGCCCAAGAGCCTGCTCATCCTCGATGAAGTTGGCCGCGGCACCTCCACCTTCGATGGCCTGTCCATCGCATGGGCGGCGGTCGAGCACATCGCAGGGGAGAAGTGCGGTGCGCGCACCCTGTTCGCCACCCACTACCATGAGCTTTCCGAGTTGGAGGGCCAGCTGGAGGGCGTGGTGAATTACCGCATTACCGCCAAGGAGATGGGTGAGGACGTCATCTTCCTGCGCAAGATCGTGCCCGGCGGCGCAGACCGCAGCTACGGCGTGGCGGTTGCAAAGCTGGCCGGACTGCCCAAGTCCCTGATCGCCCGTGCGCGCCAGATTATGGCCCGCCTCGAGGTGGACGACCAGGTGAACGGCTCCATCGGCAAGAGCATCCTCGACAAGCGCAAGGTGACCAACGACCGCCAGGTTGGCTTTGATGAAATCGGCCCCATGAGCCTGGTGCAGGAAATCACCGAACTGGACGTGGTTTCCATGACGCCCATCGAGGCCCTGAACAAGCTATTCGAACTCAACGAAAAGGCGCGCAGAATCTAAGCGCCTACGGAGGATAAACATGCCTATTCGCGTACTGGACGCAGCAGTTGTCGGCCGTATTGCCGCCGGCGAGGTGGTGGAGCGTCCCAGCTCCGTGGTCAAGGAATTGATCGAAAACTCGCTGGACGCCGGCGCAACTTCCATTACGGTGGAGGTGAAGGGCGGCGGCATCGACTATCTGCGGGTTACGGACAATGGCTGCGGTATCGAGCCGGGGCAGGTTCGCCTTGCATTTGAAAACCATGCCACTTCCAAGCTTCAGCGCGCAGAGCAGCTGGATGACATCCGCACCCTCGGCTTCCGTGGTGAGGCTTTGCCCTCCATTGCGGCGGTATCGAAGGTGGAAATGACCACCCGCGCAAAGGGCCAGGAGTCCGGCATGAAGCTCACCATGGAAGGCGGGCAGAACATGCAGGTGCGCGAAACCGGCTGTCCCCAGGGAACCACCCTGGTGATGAAGGATCTGTTCTTCAATGTGCCCGTGCGCCGCGCATTCCTCAAGAAGCCCGGCTATGAGGGCGGCCTTGTGAGCGATGCCGTGGCCAAGCTCCTGCTGGGCAATCCCGGCGTGTCCATGCGCTTCATCAGCGGCGGAAATACGCTGTTCCACAGCTTCGGCGACGGCAAACTCCGCCACGCGGTCTTCGCCGTTTACGGCAAGGAAACCGCCGAGAAGATGATCGAGCTGGACGCCTCCGAGGGCGGCACCCGAATCTACGGCATGATCGGCGTGGGCGAGCTTGCAAAGGCCACCCGCAGCCACCAGTTGTTCTTCATCAACGGCCGCAGCGTGCGCTGTCCGCTGCTTTCCAGGGTGCTGGAGCAGGTGTGCCGTACCCGCGTGACCATCGGCATGCACCCCATGTGTGTTCTGAACCTGGTGATTCCGCCCACGGGCGTGGATGTGAACGTACATCCCAACAAGCTGGAGGTGCGCTTCCGGGACGAGGATATGATGCGCATGGTCTGCGAAAAGCTTATTGCCCGGGCTTTTGAGGGCGAGCGTGTGCTGCAGATCGAAAAGCTCACCCAGCAGCAGCCTGTGGTGGAAAAGAAAACCGAAGTGCGCGAGATTCCGCTGCCGAAGATGCCCGAGCTTCCGAAGAAGCCGGAAGTCGAAGCGCCCAGGGCGGAAACTCCCAAGCCCGATCCCATAAAGCGGGAAGAAAAGAACCCTGATCCCGAACCCTTCAAGCCCCAGATGCCGCCGCTGCCCACGCCCAAACCCGTGGAAGTGAAGCAGCTGCAGCTGGATCTGAGCGCGCCCAGGGCGCGTGTGCTTCAGGAGGATACCGTTGTGCTGTCTGCACAGCCGGTCAAGGTGCTGGAGCGAAACGACGTGCCGAAGCCTGAACCTGTGAAGCCGGCCGTCAAAGAAGAAATCAAGGCCGAACCCAAGCAGGAAGCCGCTCCCCGAAAGGAGCTTCCGCCCTTCCGCGTGATCGGCGTGGCCTTTAAAACCTACATACTGGTGGAATCCGGCGAAACGCTGCTGCTCATCGACCAGCACGCCGCCCACGAGCGTCTGCAGTACGAAAAGTACATGGCCCGCGCCCAGGCAGGCGCCGCATCCCAGCAGCTGCTCACGCCCATGGTGATCCACCTCTCCTCCCGCGAAATGGCGTTGATCAGCGATAACCTGGATGTGCTTAGCGAAGCGGGCTACAGCGTGGAACCCTTCGGCGATCAGGATATCCGCGTAACCGCCGTGCCCTTCGTGATGGGCCGTGCGGAGATGCGTCCCCTGTTCCTGGAGATGATCCAGTCCCTGGGCCAGCTCAAATCCGCCACCCTGGACGCCCGCCGCAGCGAAATCATGCAGATGGCCTGCAAGAGCGCGGTGAAGGCAGGGGATAGCCTGTCCGATTCAGAGATTGCATCCCTGATCGAAAGCATGCTGGAAACCGGCGCGCCGCCCACCTGCCCCCACGGTCGTCCCGTGGTGAAGACGCTCACCAGGCGCGAACTTGAAAAGATGTTCAAGCGCATCCAGTAATCCCTATGAAACAGAAATTGATCGTTGTCGCCGGGCCCACCGCGTCCGGCAAGACCGCATGTGCGGTCGAACTGTGCAAAATGATCGGCGGGGAAGTGGTCTCCGCCGATTCCATGCAGATCTACCGCGGGATGGACGTGCTCACCGCCATGCCCACTCGTGAGGAGATGCAGAACATACCCCATCACATGCTGGGCATCGCCGATCCGATCGAGAAGTATTCTGCGGCGAAGTACCGGGATATGGCAAAAGCTGTGATCTCCGATGTGCATGAACGCGGCGCACAGCCTGTCCTCTGCGGCGGTACCGGCCTGTACATCAACGCCGTGACCCGTCCCATGGAGTTTTCCGAGAAGTGCGATGAAACGCTGCGCCAGGAGCTGCTCGCCATGGCGGAACAGCCCGGCGGCAGGCGCAAGCTGCATGATATGCTGAAGGAAATTGATCCCGAAGCAGCCCAAAGGCTCCACGAAAACGATGTGCGCCGCGTGACCCGCGCCATCGAGGTTTACCGGCTCACCGGACGCACCCAGTCCGAACAGGCGAAGCTGGACGCCCAGCGTGAAGGGGATTATGATGAAACCCTCTTCTGCCTGCGCTGGCCCAGGGATGTGCTCTACAGCCGCATCGACCTGCGCGTGGAGAAGATGCTCAAGGCCGGGCTCATTGAGGAAGTGCGCGCTCTGCGCAAAAATGAAGAAAACCACCCTACAGCGCTGCAGGCCATCGGCTACAAGGAGATTGCCGCCGCGCTCGACGGGCGCATGACCATGGAGGAGGCTGTGAACCTTGTCAAGCAGCTCTCCCGAAACTACGCCAAGAAACAGATGACCTGGTTCCAGCGGGATCCCCGCGCCGTATGGATCGACGCAATGGATAAGACCGCGAAACAGGTCGCCGAAGAAATGATTGCATATTTGGAGACGAAATGATGAACGAGAATCAGATGCCGCGCGTCAGCGCACAGGTGGAAGAACTGATCGCCCGCGCAGAAGCGGATTGCGCCCAGGCCTTCAAGCGTATCGATGAAACCGAAGTATACAACACCCGCAAGGTGATTGCAGCTTTCCAGAAGCACAGGGTATCCGCCCGCCACTTTGCCCAGACCACCGGTTACGGCTATGATGATATCGGCCGCGACACCCTGGGCGAATTGATCGCGGATGCACTGGGCGTGGAATTCGCCCTGGTGCGTCCCCAGATTGCATCCGGCACCCATGCGCTGGCGCTGTGCCTGTACGGCATCCTGCGCCCCGGCGACGTGATGCTCTCCGGCGCAGGCAAGCCCTATGACACCATGGAGGAAGTCATCGGCATTGCTGGCGAGCCCGGCTGCGGCAGCCTGAAGGATTTCGGCGTGAGCTACCGTGAGGTGCCGCTGAAGGACGGCCGCATGGATATCGACGCCATCCTTGAAAACCTCACCCCCGATGTGAAGCTGGTGCTTTTGCAGCGCAGCCGCGGCTACGACTGGCGCCCGTCCCTGTCCATTGCAGAGCTGAATGCCGCCATCGACGCCATACACGCCAAGAAGCCGGATACCTGCGTCATGGTG
>JAGBAU010000009.1 GCA_017938785.1 Clostridia bacterium | reverse complement strand
GTATCTGACGAAGATGCTTACACCATCGTTTCCACCATCTTCGAAAACACCGATGCTATCACTGCTGCACACGCCAAGGGCGCTGAGCTGGATCTGGCCTATGCTGCAGAGTGCGGCCTGCCCTATGCTGCCGGCGCTGCTAAGTACTTCGCTGAGAAGGGCATCACTGTTGCACAGTAAGGTTTTTTGAACGGATCGGCTGTTTATAAAGCGGCTTATTAAAGTGATTAGGGACTACGGCGAAGGAAACTTCGCCATAGTCCTTCGTCATGTATAGGCCCCATTCGAAAATTAGCGGAATCTTTCCGGCAACTGGAGGATTTTTAACATGAGTGAAAAAGACCCGAAGATCATCGCTCCGGCAGAGCCTGCTGCGGACACTTCGTTCGGCAGCGCTGCGGATGTGGATGAGATCATGCGCAAGTATGACCGCGAATCCAATACCCGCATTTGGGAAGGCAAGCCGAAGATTATCGTCAGCTGCATTGCTGTCGCTTTCTCTCTCTTCTGCCTGTATGTAACCCTGTTTGCAAATTTCATGGAGCAGGTTCGCCTCACCTCTTTCCTGGGTGCAGTTATCGTAATCGGCTTCCTGACCTATCCTGCCAAGAAGGGCAAGGTTAGGGTCAACAGTATGCCCTGGTATGACATCGTACTGATGGTCGTGGGCGCAGGTGCATTCTTCTTCTATACCTTCAATGCTCAGACGGTTATGAAGCTGAACATGCGCATCACCAAGGATATGGCTTACATCATCATCGGCGCCATCGGCATGCTGGTTCTGGCGGAACTGTGCCGCCGCAGCGTCGGCCTGCCCATCCTGTGCGTTGCAGGTGTGTTTATGGTATACACCATCATCACCCTGTGGAACGGCGGCAAGGGCCTGCCCCTGATCGTATATAAGCTGTTCTACGGCGACAGCGGCGTGATCTCCACTCCCGTCAACGTATGTTCCAAGTATATCGTTGTATTCATCATCTTCGGTGCGTTCCTGGAGCGTACCGGCATCTCTGATTTCTTCATCAGCCTGGCAAACAGCCTGTGCGGCCGTTTTGCAGGCGGTCCGGCCAAGGTTGCCGTTGTTTCCTCCGCTCTGTGCGGCATGGTTTCCGGCTCCTCCGTTGGTAACACCGTTACCACTGGTTCCGTTACCATCCCCATGATGAAGCAGACCGGTTATAAGGCTGAATTCGCCGGCGCAGTTGAAGCAGCTGCCTCCACCGGCGGCCAGATCATGCCTCCCATCATGGGCGCTGCTGCATTCCTGATGGCTGAGTATGTGGGCGTTCCCTATTCCAACATCATCGTTCGTGCAATCCTGCCCGCAGTTCTGTACTTCCTGGGCATCTTCATTGCCGTGCATCTGGAAGCAAAGAAGCTGGGCCTGAAGGGCATCTCCAGGGATCTGCTGCCCCGCATGAAGGACCTGATCAAGGACACCTATCTGCTGCTGCCCCTGATCGTTCTGATCTACCTGGTTTGCTCCAACACCAAGACCATGCAGTTCTCTGCAGCGGTTGCGATTGTGGCTGCCATCGTGGTTGGCTTCCTCAATAACTTCCTGAAGTGGTGCCGCAGCAAGAAGACCGCTGAACCCGATAAGCGCAATGTTGCTTCCGCCACCCTCGGTGTAGGCGGCGGCTTCGGTATTAAGAACATCTTTGAAGCCCTGGAAGCCGGCGGCCGCGGCTGCATCTCCGTTGCAGTTGCCTGTGGTATCGCTGGCCTGATTGCAGGCTGCCTGACCATCACCGGCCTGGCATCCAAGATGATCAACGTTATCGTTGGTATCTCCGGTTCCTCCTCCATCCTGGCCCTGCTGCTCACCATGCTGTGCTGTATCGTGCTGGGCATGGGTGTTCCCACCACTGCAAACTACTGCATCATGGCTTCCGCCTGTGCTCCTATCCTGATTCAGATGGGCATTCCCACCATCGCTGCCCACTTCTTCGTATTCTACTTCGGCATCGTTGCAGACATCACCCCGCCGGTTGCTCTGGCGGCCTATGCGGGTTCTGCAATCGCCAAGGGCAATCCGATGAAGACCGGTATTACGGCGACACGATTGGCCATCGCAGCGTTCATCATTCCTTACATCTTCGCTTACAGCCCGTCCATCCTGTTCATCGGCGAAGGCCTGGTATGGTATGATATTGCTCTGATCGTAATCAGCTCCATCATCGGTATGTATGCTGTTGCTGCAGGCCTGAGCGGATATTTCTTCAAGGGCATGAATGTCGTTGAACGTATCCTGGCCATCGGCGGCGGCCTGCTGATGATCATCCCGGGCGCTGTCACCGACCTGATCGGCCTGGCTCTCATCGCTCTTGTTGCTGTATTCCAGCTGATTCTCAAGAAGAAGGCTGCAAACGCATAACTTCATAAAAATTAAAAATGAGTCCGCCTGCGTACTAACGCGGGCGGACTTGATTTTTGCCTGAAAATCCTGTATGATACTATTGAAATAATAGGCATGGAGGACATAACGTGTCTAACTTTGACCAGAGCAAAATTCGCAATTTCTGTATCATCGCCCACATCGACCACGGCAAATCCACGCTGGCAGACCGCATCCTGGAAACCACCGGTGCCATGACCAAGCGTGAAATGACCGAGCAGGTGCTGGATTCCATGGATCTGGAGCGTGAGCGCGGTATTACCATCAAATCGAAGGCCGTGCGCATGAACTATGTCGCTAAGGACGGCCAGACCTACGAGCTGAACCTGATCGATACTCCCGGTCACGTGGACTTTACCTATGAGGTTTCCCGCGCACTGGCGGCCTGTGAGGGCGCCATCCTCGTCGTGGACGCTTCCCAGGGCATCGAAGCCCAGACCCTGGCCAACGTCTATCTCGCGGTGGACCACAACCTGGAGATCCTGCCCGTCATCAATAAGATCGACCTGCCCAGCGCCCAGCCCGAAGTGGTCAAGCAGGAAATCGAGGATGAAATCGGCCTGGACACCGAGGGCTGCCCGCTGATCTCCGCCAAGCAGGGCATCGGTATTGAGGACGTGCTGGAAGCTGTTGTTGAAAAGATTCCCGCGCCCGAAGATCCGGTGGACGGACCGCTGCAGGCGCTGATCTTCGACTCCTATTACGATAACTATCGCGGCGCTATTTCTTCCGTGCGCGTAAAGAGCGGCAGCGTGAAGGTGGGCGACCGCATCCGCATGATGGCCGGCAAGTGCGAGTTCGACGTCACCGAAGTCGGTGCATACCGTCCCCTGGGCTATGGGCCCAAGGACGAGCTGCGCGCAGGCGACGTTGGCTACATCGCTGCCTCCATCAAGGATATCCATGATATTCACGTGGGCGATACCATCACCCTGGCCAACGCTCCCGCCGACGAGCCCCTGCCGGGCTACAAGCCGGTTCTGCCCATGGTGTACTGCGGTATCTATCCCGCAGACGGCGCGGACTATGAATCCCTGCGCGACGCCCTTGAAAAGCTGCGCCTGAACGACGCTGCGCTCAGCTATGAGCCGGAAACTTCCGTGGCCCTGGGCTACGGCTTCCGCTGCGGCTTCCTGGGCCTATTGCACATGGAAATCATCCAGCAGCGCCTGGAGCGTGAGTTCGACCTGGATCTGGTTACCACTGCGCCCAGCGTTGTGTATAAGGTCAATAAGACCGACGGTACCCAGGTGATGATCGACAACCCCACCAACCTGCCCGCTGTTCAGGAAATCGAATCCATGGAGGAGCCCTTCGTGGATGCTTCCGTCATTACGCCCCAGGATTTCACCGGCGCCATCATGGAGCTCTGCCAGGATAAGCGCGGCATCTTCCGGGATATGAAGTACATCGAGGGCGGCCGCGTCATGCTCAGCTACGACATGCCCCTGAACGAGGTTATCTACGATTTCTTTGACCAGCTCAAGTCCCGTACCCGCGGCTATGCATCCTTTGACTATGAGCTCAAGGGCTATGTGAAGAGTGATCTGGTGAAGCTGGACATGCTGCTCAACGGCGACCAGTGCGATGCGCTGTCCATCATCGTGCACCGCGACCGCGCCTATCCGAGAGGAAGATCCATCGCCGAAAAGCTCAAGGAGGCTATTCCGCGGCAGATGTTTGAAATCCCGATCCAGGCTGCCATCGGCGGCAAGGTCATCGCCCGCGAAACCGTCAAGGCCCTGCGCAAGGACGTTCTGGCCAAGTGTTACGGCGGCGATATCACCCGTAAGAAAAAGCTTCTGGAAAAGCAGAAGGAAGGCAAGAAGCGCATGCGCCAGGTCGGCACGGTATCCGTGCCCAGCGAGGCCTTCATGGCGGTTCTGAAGATGGACTGATTTCCGGGAGGAATCAAAATGGACAATCGTTTTGTTGTAAAAACCACGCTCTCCAGGGCGGATGTGCAGGCACTTGCCAGGCAGCAGCTCAAGAAGAACGTGCTGTTCATGTGGATGTGCTGCGCCATTCTGCTGGTGGGCACTGTGCTGGTGTGGATTCGCGGTCAGGAGTATAAGATTCTGCTCACCGTAGCCACCGCTGTGCTGGTGCTGGTCACTCCGTTCATGGATAAGATCATGGGCGCACTGATGTACCGCAATGCCAACAAGGAAGCAGGGGAGACCACCTACACCTTCACTGAAGCTGATATCTATATGCGCTGCAAGGTGCATGAGGGCGGCATTTCTTACAATGTGTTCGAGCAGGTCATTGAAACCGATGATCGCTTCTTCCTGTGCTTCCAGCGCTCCGCCTTCATCATGCCCAAGAAGGACCTGGTGGAGGGCGAGCTGGACGCTTTCCGTAGCTTCATTGAAGCCAGGACCGGCAAGACTGTGAAGCGCGTGAAAGGCTGATTCATGGGAAATGAAAAAAGGCCGCTGGCCGTCTATGTGCATGTTCCCTTCTGCAAGCGGAAGTGTGCTTACTGTGATTTTGCATCCTTTGCAGGCTGCGAACACCAAATAGATTCGTATTTTCATGCCCTGGGCGGCGAAATAGATGCCTGGGCGGATGAGCTGCGCGCTTACCAGGCGTGCAGCATCTTTTTCGGGGGCGGAACGCCCTCGCTGGTGCCTGCAGAAAGAATTGCAGGCGTGCTCGGCAAGCTGCGCAGCTGCGTGGAATTTGCGCCGGATATCGAGATCACCCTGGAGGCCAATCCCGGAACGGTGGATATGGAAAAGCTGCGTATCTACCGGGATGCAGGCGTCAACCGCCTGTCCTTCGGCGTGCAGAGCTTCGATGGGGAACTGCTGAAAAACCTGGACCGTATCCATACGCCGGATGAAGCATGTGAAGCCGTGTGCATGGCCCGGGAAGCCGGGTTTGAAAACATCAGCATCGACCTGATGTACGCCCTGCCGGGCCAGACCATGGCTCAGTGGGCAGCCACGCTGGATACGGCTGTATCCCTGCCGGTCAAGCATATTTCCGCCTATAGCCTGATCGTGGAGGAAGGTACCCGCATGGCCAACTGGGTGGAGCAGGGGATCACCCATATTCCGGATGATGACCTAGTGAATGAAATGCAGCGTATGGCGGTGATGAAGCTGGCGAAGGCCGGTTTTGACCGCTATGAGGTTTCCAACTTCGCGCAGCCGGGCTTCGAATCCCGTCACAATTATACCTACTGGACGGGCGGGGAATACCTGGGCCTGGGAAGTGCGGCTCATTCGTTGATGAACAACCTGCGCTTTGGGAATCCGCCGGAGCTGGAGCGCTATATCGCCGGGGAACGCAGGCTGGATGAATGCCTGCGCACCCGGGAGGATCGCCGGGAAGAGATGCTGATGCTCGCTACCCGCACCGTGCGCGGACTGGATTTGAACGAATGGTATTCCAATTTCGGCGACCGCCTGGAGGAAACGAAGGCGAAAGAGATCGAAAAACTCAAAAACTACGGTCTCATCGAAATCGAGAACGGCTTTTTGAAGCTCACCACCGTGGGCCTGGAACTGCAGGACAGCGTGGTGCTCGAATTGATGGACGACTGACGGAGGAATATTTATGGCAAAGAATACGCCCATGGAACTGCGCAACGCGCTGATTTATTCCATCTATGTTCGCAATCATACCAAGGAGGGCAGCTTCAAGGCCATCGAGGCCGACCTGCCCCGCATCCGCGCACTGGGTACGGATATTGTGTGGTTCATCCCCATTCATCCCATCGGTGTGGAGGGCAAGAAGGGCAGTTTGGGTTGCCCTTATGCAAACAAGGATTATCGCAGCGTACATCCGGATTACGGTACCATGGATGATTTCCGCCATCTGGTGGATGCGATTCACGCAAACGGCATGAAGTGCATGATCGATGTGGTGTACAACCATACCTCTCCGGATTCCACCCTGCGCCATGAGCATCCGGAATTCTTCTACCATAAGCCCGACGGCAGCTTCGGCAACCGCTTCGGCAACTGGTCGGACGTCATCGACCTGGATTACACCGTGCGCGGCCTGTGGGATTACCAGATTGAAAGCCTCAAGTTCTGGGCGGGCATCGTGGACGGCTTCCGCTGCGACGTGGCCTCCCTGGTGCCGGTGGATTTCTGGAAGGAAGCACGCGCAGCCTGCGAAGCGGTGAAGCCCGGCCTGATCTGGCTGGCAGAGAGCGTACATACCCGTTTCCAGCGCGGCGCGCGCCGTGCCGGCATGTCGATGATCTACTCCGATTCCGAGGGGTATGAGGCCTTCGACATGGAATACGATTACGATATCCGCGAGAAGCTGGACGATTACTGGGAGGGTAAGCGTCCGCTGCACGAGTGGATTGACGATTTGAACTTCCAGGAGGCTATCTATCCCTGGAATTATATCAAGATGCGCTGCTTGGAGAACCACGACCAGCCTCGCATCGCTCATCGCATCACCGATGCCCGGGCTTTGGAAAACTGGCATGCCTTCCTGTTCTTCCAGAAGGGTACGACGCTGATCTATGCAGGCGAGGAGCGCTGCGACGCCAACCTGCCCAGCCTGTTCGATAAGGATCCTGTGAACTGGAATGGTCCCGACATCAGCGACCAGCTCACTCACCTTGCAAAGATCAAGAAGGCATATTTCCCGGTGGACGGCTGCTTCGGCGCAGTCGCCGATGATGCACAGCACGCAGTGTGTGCGCGCTTCGAGAATCGGGAAACCCTGCTCTGCGGCCTGTTCAGCCTGAAGGGTCAACCGGTTCAGATGAAGGTGGATGCCCCGGACGGCAGCTACACCGATCTGATCTCCGGCAGTGAAGTACAGGTTAAAAACGGCATGGTCAAGACTGAAGGCAAACCGCTGATCTTTAAAGTGAAATAAGAAGAAAGAACCCTGTTCCGTTTGGATCAGGGTTCTCGTTTTATTCGGTTTGTTCTGTGGTTTCGATCAGAACCGGCTTTTCCAGCACGGCAGGCTGCATCAGCACAGCGGTGAACCAGAAGGCCACCACGCAGAAGATGGCCAGAATCACAGCCAGCACGGCGCGCAGGATGCGCGCAGGCAGGCGGCTGGGCCGGGTGATGGATGCTGCATCTGCCTGGAAGGTGCGGAAGGTGCTGCCGATTTCCGGCGCCAGGGGATTGGGTTGGTTGAGCAGGCTGCGCACGGTGCGCACGATCAGGCTGTCAAACCTGCGCCGGTCTCCAGTGGACAGGCGGCGACGGGTGCGGGCCTCAAAGCGCTTGAGCAGGGTTTGAACCCGGTTCAGGTCCCAGTCCACGATTCTTGCGATGCGCCGGGGCGACAGGGAGCAGCCATAGCGCAGGGTGAGCAGGCGCTGCAGGTCCTTCGATTCCTGAGCGATCAGCTTTATCAGGGGATCTTCGCTCTCCGGGTCGGTTTGCAGTCCGGGCCAATCGTATTCAGTCTCGGACGGACACTTGAGCGCCGAGCGGGTCACGCTGGAACGCAGCCCTTCCCGGAAACCATGATGGCTGGCGTTGGCATCGCCGGCACTCCAGCAATCCAGCATAGCGTACTGCAGGCAGTATTCCGCCTGATCGCAGTTGCCTGTGATCGCATGGGCGATGTTGAACAGCTGGTGGTAGATGGGTCGGATGCGGGTAAAATAGAGCTGGAATTCTTCAACTTCAGGTCGCGCCATTTCAGCCTCCCGTGCCCAGCTGGGCGATGCGGTCCGTCAGGGGATGTACACGTTCGTAGATATCGTGATAGATGGGATAGATTTCGTTATAGGCCTTCTCCCATCCGGGATTGACCTGGTGGGAGGAGCGGGCCTTGACCACGGCGCTTGCGTCCTCATAGCTGGAGAAGATGCCTGCACCTACGCCGGCCAGGATGGCGGCGCCTAGGGAGGTGCATTCGCCGGGGGCCTTGTGCACCCTGGTTGCCATGCCGAAGACGGCCGCCAGAATATCCGGCCACAGGCCGCTGCGCGCGCCGCCGCCCGCCAGCATCATGGAGGTGATGGGCGTGCCGTATTCGGAGATGATCTGCGCACAGCTGTTCAGCGCGAAGGCGATGCCCTCGTAGATGGCGCGGGCGATGTGCCGCTGGTCGTGGTAGAGGGAGAAGCCCATCAGCACGCCGCGGGTGTTGGGATCCCAGTAGGGCGTGCGGGAACCCATCAGCGTGGGCAGGAAGAGTACGCCTTCCGCGCCGGGTTGAATCTGCCGGGCCATGTTTTCCATGCGGGAGATGTCCAGGGGCGCTTCCTGGCTGCCCATGATATTTTGAAGCATCCAGTTGAAGGCTGCCGCGCCAGTCTGAACCGTGCCGGTGACATGGCAGGAGCGGCCGTCTGCATCCAGATAGTTGAAGATGCGGGCCTTGGGATCCAGCACGGGATGCTTCAAGATCTGGGAAACCCATGCGCTGGAGCCGATGTAGGTGTATGCGCTGCCGGGATCGGCCAGGCCTGCGCCGCGGCCGGTGCAGCAGCCGTCGCCGCCGCCGATGGCCACCGGCGTGCCGGTGATCAGGCCCGTGCGGTAGTATACGCTGCGGGTGATCTTGCCGCGGATGTCGTGGCCGGCGATGATCTTGGGCATGCGGTTGATGTCGATATCCAGGTCTTTGAGTAGATCGCCGGCCCAGCATTTGTTGTTGATGTCCAGCGCCGTGGTGAGGGAGGCGTCGGAATAATCGGTGTAGCCGGGGCGGCCGGTCAGGTGGGCATATACGTAATCCTTGATGTTCATGAACCACCGGGCACGCTTGTATACATCCGGCAGGTTTTCCTTGAACCACAGGATCTTGGGCAGGGTATAGTGGGTGTCCAGACGGTTGCCGGTCAGGGTATAGAAGTGATACTTATTGATCACGCTGCCGATCTGTTCCACCTGGGCGCCGGTGCGGCTGTCGGAATGGATGATGTTGGGATGCAGGGCGTTTCCCTCCTCATCCACGGGAATGCAGCCGTTCATGGTGCCGCTCAGGCCCACGCATGCGATGCGCTGGGGGTTGACCTGCAAAAGCAATTCCCGGATGCCATCGTATACGGCGTCCAGGATGCGGTCCGGGTCCTGTTCGGCCCAGTTCGGACGGGGATAGAGCGTGGGATAATCCCGGCGCACGTTGAACAGCGCCTCGCCCTTTGTATTGAATACAGAGACCTTACAGCCGGTGGTACCCGCATCGCAGGTGAGAATGAGATCTTTTTCCATCGTCTGTCTCCTTTATCGCTTGTATTGGCGCTTGAGCACCTCGCCCGTGGCTGCGCCAATCAGGGAGATAAACGCGCACAGAAATACCGGGCCCATCGTGGGGGAATAGCCCCAGACCAGCAGGTTGCCGAAAACCTCCATGACGGGCGGCGCAATCCACGCTGCATAATTGAGCAGGCCTTTTTTTGTGGCCATGCAGGCGGAAATGAAGCCGCAGATGGGCATTGCGCCCCACAGGCATAGGCCGTGGAAAACTTTTCCGGGAATGACGCTCAGGCTGATCAGTGCTCCCAGCGCCAGCATGGAAACCAGCTGAATCAGCCAAATCCACAGCCATTTCGCCCGGATAGTTCTTTTTTGCTTGGGTTTATTCATGGTTATACTCCTCTTCCTATCATTATATCATCAAATGAATGCCCCTGACAACATGAGGGCAAAAAAATCATATAATAATGCTTATGGAAGTAATTACTTCCCCTGGTCGATTCAATCTTGAGGGGGATTTGGATAAACTGAGGTTGAATAACTGGCATTGGAGAAGAAAAAATGTTCTCTACAGATATGATGTATATACAGTTGGGCAAGCGTATCAAACAGCAGCGTATCATGGCACGCATGACCCAGGAGAAGCTGGCGGAGGAGGCAGGCATCAGCCTGTCCTTCCTTGGACATATTGAGCGCGGCACCCGCAAGGCCAGCCTGGACACGGTGGTAAAAATCTGCAACGCACTGAAGGTTGCGCCGGACCTGCTCCTGCAGGATTCCCTGGACAGCGATATGTTTGATGGCGGCGCAGGTCTTTCCGAAACGCACCGCCGCCTGCTGCGCGAAATTTCCGATAATATCATTAAGTATACCGTGGAGCTTCCGAACGAAAAATAGCGATTATTTCCCTGCAAAAAGCGCCTGCTGCGGCGCTTTTTGTTTCTTTTCTTAGGCAAAGCTTGACGAAACTTCCGGATTTGGGTATAATAGTATTACCACATTAAAGCGCGAAAGCTGAGGAAAAGCGATGTTTGAATCCAAGTTGAAGAATGCACGGGCGGATTTGCTGGCCCAGGCCTTCCTGTCTCTGGAAACGGAGGAGGATTGCTATCGCCTGTTTGAAGATCTCTTCACCATTCGTGAGGTGCAGGATTTGTCCTC
>JAGBAU010000113.1 GCA_017938785.1 Clostridia bacterium | reverse complement strand
CATACTCATATCTATTCCTCTGCCTCCCTTCAAAGAACCGCTTCACAGGAGAATCATATCCTGTAGTAAAAAAACACTTTCTGCTCGTCTAAATTCCTATGCGCCTTCCCCATTTTTCATTCAGAGGGCAAATTCCGACTTTAGACTGTTTTATTATAGCATACGCCGTCCGCGCACAGGCGACATTTGACATTCTTTTCACAGTATTTAAGAACTCTGCAACAGTTTGTTGTTGAAAAAGCACGATTTCAGATTCCGCCCGAACAAATGTTTGCAATTTAATCGAACATATGTTATACTGGCATTGGAAAGCAACAGGAGGAAAAGAATATGCGTGCATCTGAAGAAAATCAAAAGAAGATACTGGATTTTATCCGCCGCGAAATCGAGGAAAAGGGCTATCCGCCGTCTGTGCGTGAAATCTGCGCCGCCGTGGGCCTCAAATCCACCTCCACGGTGCACGCCCACCTGAACACCCTGGAAAAGAAAGGTTTTATCCGCAGGGACTCCACCAAACCCCGCGCCCTGGAGGTGCTGGACAACAGCGTGGCCCGGGGCCGCACTGTTCCGCTGGTGGGCCGGGTTACCGCAGGTCTGCCCATCCTCGCCACCCAGAATATCGAGGATTACCTCACCCTTCCCCAGCACATGCTGTGTCATGACGATCTGTTCTGCCTGCGTGTGCAGGGCGAGAGCATGATCGAAATCGGCATCCTGGACGGCGATATTATCGTGGTGCGCGAACAGAACAACGCTGAAAACGGCGAGGTCGTCGTCGCCATGATCGAGGATGAAGCCACCGTCAAGCGTATCTTCTATGAGGAAAAGCGCGTGCGTTTGCAGCCGGAGAACTGCCACATGGAACCCATCTACGCCGACAACGCGCAGGTGCTGGGCAAGGTCATCGCCTTGTTCCGGCAATTCTAATTAGAGAACCCCATGCGAGATCATTTCGCATGGGGTTTTTATCAGAATCCGCGGCCCATAAAGTGCTGCATGTTGACCGGCAGATCGTTGAGTACCTTCACATCCCGGCCATACTTGCCCAGGGTCTTTTCAACGAGCACGAAGTCCATACCCGGAATAACCACATCATTCCAGTGGTTGCCGAAGCCGCGCACCGCCACATCCAGCATGGTGACAATCTGGCTGCCCAGCGGTTCGTTGGAATTGAGGGTGATGGCGCCGTAGAACTCCTGGCACTCGGTATAGCCGCCGTTGTGGGTACCGGTATAGGGCTTCTGCAAAACCATATCGATGGGCTTGCCCAGGCGGCGGGAAACCTCGTCGGATTTAGAGGCGAAGTAATCCACCAGCGCCTGCTCCTGCAATCTGGCCGGCAGGTTTTCGGCCGCCACCTTCCTGTAGGCGTCCAGGCCGATGCGGTAGGCTTCCTCGGTGAAATCGAACCAGTACTTCTGGTCCTCGGTGCGCTTATCCGGATGGTCCACGCATACCACGCTGGCGCGTTCACAGGCGGTCAGGCCGTCCCACTTGGGGCCGACGCCCAGCATGACATAATCGCCCTCCTGGATGCGACGGTTGGTGGCCTTGCCGATGATGGTGCGGTTGTTCACCCCGGAACCGACGATCACATCGAAGCCCATCTGTTCCACGCCCAGCTCGCTGGCCACAGCGTAGCCCCACTGGGCCACCTGAGTTTCATACATGCCGGGGCGGATGACGCTGATCATGGCCTCCATCATCACATCGCAGATTTTGGCTGCGATTTCGGTCATGCGCATCTCGCCGTCAGACTTGATGTACTTCTGCTTATAGTAGATCTCCTGACCGTCGATCACGTTCTCTGCGCCAAAGTAATTCACCAGATAGCAGTAGACGCTGGCAGGCAGCACCTCCCGGGGCGAAAGCAATGCGATGTTCTTCGGACGGCAGCCGCAGGCTTCCTCAAGCACGTCCTCCACGCGGCAGGCTTCCACGGGATAATCCTCGTCGGCCAGCTTGAGCATCTCCACCTTGCGCACCTGGCAGCCGGAGCGGGGCGCCAGCTGCTCTGCGCAATAGCCGCCCTCCAGGCCAGCCAGAAGGAAAAAGCCGTTCTTGCCGATCACGCCGGCCACAGGCTCAATGCTGATATTGGTGTTGCCGCCCAGGTAGGGTACATCGCCCGCATAGTGTTCATCACTGTACACGAAGCCGCAGTCGTAGCCCGCTGCATGCAGCGCATCGATCAGTCGGCGATGGCGCAGCTGAAATTCTTCCGGGCCCAGGCGCGCTTCCTTATCAAAGGAGGGCGCTTTTTTCAAGATAGACTCAACAATATCAACCTGTCGTCTCCACAGACCTGCATCAAACATACAATACCCTTCTTTCCTTTGAATTCATTTACTACAAGTATACCATAAAAACACAGCAAAAGGTACTGAAATCGCAATGATTCCAGTACCTTTTGCTTTTAGTCGGTAGCCAGTGCGTACATGGCTTCGGCCAGGATATTGGCATTGTCCAGCAGGCGGCTGATCTCCATGAATTCATCCGGCTTGTGCTCGCGCACCTCATCGCCCGGGAAGATAGGACCGAAAGCCAGCACGTTGGGCAGCATCTTGGCATAGGTTCCGCCGCCGATGCTCCTGGGCGCAGATTCCATGTCTCCGGTGCAATCCCGGTAAACCTTCATCAGCTTCTTCACCAGTTCGCTGTCCTCTGCCATGTAGAGGCAGTTCTTGTGGGTGGCGGCGGTGCGATGGAAGCCTGCCGCTTCAAAGGCGGCCTGCATCTGCGGTCCGCACATATCGAAGCTTTTGGTCACGGGATAGCGGTAGTTGAGCTTGACTTCGATAGAGTTTTCATTGCCGTTGAGCACGCCGAAATTGTTGGTCAGCGCGCCGGAAACCTCATCCTCCATGGCGATGCCCAGGGATGTGCCGTCATACTCCATGCCCAGCTTTTCCGCAAGGAACGTAAGGGCCGTAGACAGCTGTCCCTTCAGCGGAAGCTTTGCCAGGAACTGCACCAGGCGGCCGTTGGCATTCACACCCTCATGGGGCGTGCCGCCGTGGGCATTGACGCCGGCAGCTTCAATGAGAACGCCGTCGGCTGTGCGGGTGCAGTTAATCTCTTCGGCCCGCATGGCACAGATCTCCCCTGCCAGTTTGTCCGGACAGACAAAGCGCGCCATGGCGTAGTTGGGCACGATGTTGTGAGCGGTGCCGCCGCGCATCTCCGCAAGGTGCAGCTCACCCTCCTGCTCAAATTCACAGACATAGGTTTCGGTAATCAAACCCTTTTCGCCGTTGATCACGGGATACTCGCCGTCCGGGGTAAAGCCCATCACCGGAATCTCGCCGCCGTGGGCGCGGTAATACTTCATATCGGCGCTGCCGGTTTCCTCGTTCAGGCCAAACAGGATGCGGATGCGGCGGTTCACCGGTAATCCGGACTGCTCAATGGCCTTCAGTGCATACAGGGCGGCCACGGTGGGGCCCTTATCGTCCATGGTGCCGCGGCCGTAGATGCGGCCGTCCTTCACAAGGCCCTCATAGGGCGGCACAGACCAGCCATCGCCTTCGGGCACCACGTCCAGGTGGCCCAGCACGGCGACCATTTCCTCTCCTTCGCCGTATTCGCACCAGCCAAGCTGGTTATCCATGTTGACGGCAGAGAAGCCCATCTCCCCCGCCAGCTTCAGCATGTATTCCAGGCAATCCTGCACAGGCTTGCCGTAGGAATAGCCGCTGCCATCCTCGCAGTAGAGGCTGGGGATGCGGATGCAGCCCTGCAAATCCTTTACCAGTTCATCTTTGTGTTCCTCAATCCAGGGACGAAAACGCATAGATTATCCTCCTTAAATGGAGATTTCTTCGCAGAGCAGGATTTCCTTGCTCCGCTCGTATTCGGTGTAGGCGAAGCCTCGGTCGGCGGTTTCCATCTCGCCCACCTGGTTATCGTAGGGATCGCCGCGCCAATGCTGCTTCTCCACGGTGAATTCACGCTGGAAGGCATTGTTGGCCACCATACGGAAGGGATCCAGGTTGCCGAAGTAGTGCCTGCGGCGCTCCTCGTTATCGGCGCGCACTGCACCGGTGCCGTAGGAGGGATCAGCATACAGCCAGCCGTAGGGTGCAATGTAGAAACGCGCCCAGTCATGGCCGCCCAGGAAGTCCGGTTCGGCGGTGAAGCCGCTCTGCCACTGCGCGGGAATGCCTGCGCGGCGGCACATGGTGATGAACAACAGGGTGAAAACGCCGCAGTCGCCGGTGAAGTTGCGCGCGCAGGTTTCAGCAATGTTCTCCAGAATGAAATAGGCCGGCATGAAGGTATACTTCATGTTCAGGGTGATGAAATCATAGAAGCAGCGGGCCTTCTCCAGTGGAT
>JAGBAU010000112.1 GCA_017938785.1 Clostridia bacterium | reverse complement strand
CCCTTGCGGCACATTTCACACTCACCGCAGGAATAGCCGGTATCGGAGATGGCACGATCGCCAACCTTGAACTTCCAGCAGCCTTCGCCGACCTCTACAACCGTACCGGACCATTCATGGCCCAGACGCACGGGATAGATGGGCTCATTGCCCTTGCCCAGGTTCAGGATACCCTTCATAATTGCAACGTCCGTTGCGCAAACGCCGCAATGTGCTACCTTACAAAGAATCTCGTGCGGGCCAGGGGTGGGCTTTTCCATCTCCACCACCCGCAGCTCGCCGGGTGCGTATGCCAGTAATACCTTCATATTGTATTCCCCTTCTTGCAATATGGATGGTTTAGAAGTCTCTGGAATAACCGCTGGTCCAGGCACCGTCCACAGGAATGATTGCGCCGGAGATATAGCTGGCTGCATCGCTGGCCAGGAAGGCTACGATGCCGCTGATTTCCTCCGCCTCACCGAGGCGTCCAAGCGGAATGTGGGAAGTGATCTCCGCCTGCTTGGAGGGATCCTTTTCGATGAGTTCCTTCACGTCATCATTCCAGGCTTCGCCGGGAGCGACTGCATTCACGCGGATGTGTTCCGGAGCAAGTTCCATGCTCATGGCCTTGGTGAAATTGAATACGCCTGCGTTTGCGGCGGAATGCGCGCACTGCAGCTTCAGCGGGATCAGGCCGGTGGCAGAGCCGATATTGATGATGCTGCCGTGGATATCCTGGGCAATCATGGCCTTGATGACCGGCTTGGATGCATTGAACACACCGGTCATGTTGGTGGCGATCACGCTGTTCCACAGTTCATCATCGAATTCATGCATAGGCTTGAGATTTTCAAGCCTTCCACGCACACCTGCGCAGTTCACCAGGCAGTCTACGCGGCCAAAGATGCGCACAGCTTCATCGGCCATCTTTGCACAGGAAGCCTTGTCGGTGACATCCACCTGTACCGCTGCGGCTTCGCCGCCTGCAGCCTTGATCTCCGCTACAAGGGCTTCCAGCTTTTCAAGGGTACGGGCTGCGGCGATCACCTTTGCGCCGCGCTTCGAAAAGCATTTGCAAATCGCACTGCCGATCGCGCCGCTAGCGCCGGTGACAATTACAACTTTTCCGTTCAGATTCATACTCTTTTACCTCCCAATTTTCCGGATACGAAAACCGAGCTTACAGTTCCCTGTTGTAACCGCAGATCCAGCCGCCGTCAATGGTCATGATTGCGCCGACCATGAACTTGGCGTCATTGGATGCGAGATAACAGGTTGCCGCTGCGATATCCTCCGGCTCGCCGGGGTTGCCAATCGGGAAATGGGATGTAATGGCTGCCGCTTTTTCAGGATCAGCATAGAACAGCTTGCGTGTACCTTCAAACATGATGGAACCGGGTGCAATGCCGTTTACGCGGATACCATGGGGAGCCAGTTCCAGGGCCATGGTGCGGGTCAGATTGAATACGCCGGCCTTGGCCGCGGTAAATGCGCACTGCAGGCGCAGGGGGGTCTGGCCCACGATGGAGCCAATGTTGATGATGCTGCCGCCTTCACCCTGGGCGAGCATCTGCCTGGCCGCAGCCTTAGAGCAATAGTACACGCCGTTGAGGTCGATGGACACGATGCGGTTCCAGAGATCGTCATCGTATTCATGAATGGGCTTGCGGAATTCGGGACCACCGTTGATGCCCGCATTGTTGACCATGCAGTCCAGACGACCGTAGATGCGCACAGTCTCAGCAATCAGGTTGTTTGCGCTCTCCGGTTTGGAAACATCACAGATCACTGCGGTGGCTTCGCCGCCGGCAGCCTTCACTGCATCAACAGTTGCCTGAAGGGTTTTCAAGGTACGGCCTGCGACAACGACCTTTGCGCCGTTGGCGGCAAGCTGCATGCACATTGCGCTGCCGATGGCGCCGCCGCCGCCGGTTACAATTGCAACTTTTCCGTTGAGATCCACTTTCATAGCTGTTTACCTCACGTATTATCAGAATTGAGGAATTCTATCCCTGGTGCTTATGCGGGCACCTTGCGGGACTGTCTGTAGATATCGAAGAGTACGGCTGCAGCCATCAGCGCGCCCTGGATGGCCACGCGCATGGTAGTGGGCATGCCCAGGAAGATGATGGCATTTTCAGCCACGAATACCAGCGTGATGCCGATGAGGATACCCAGCGGAGATCCCTTACCACCGGAGAGAGAGACACCGCCGACAACGCAGCCTGCAATGGCACGGAATTCCCAGCCGTCGCCGGTTTCCGGAAGGCCGATGCCTACGTCCAGGGTCAGCAGGATACCGCCGATGGCAGAGAAGAAACCTGCCAGAGTGTAGGCCATCATGCGCATCTTGGTAACGTTGATACCGGCCAGCATGGCCACTTCGCGGTTATCGCCGCAGGCCAGCAGGCGACGGCCCCACAGAGTCTTCTTGATCACCACGAATACGATGGCGAAGAGCACCAGCATCACCCAGAAGTGCGGAGGCATGCCGAGATAGCGTGCATTGAACACTTCATCCATGTAAAAACCTTCCAGGGTGTTCAGGGAAAGCTGATAACCCTTGATGAACAAATAGCGGGCGCCGCCTACCATATACAGGGTACCCATGGTAGCAACGAAGTCCGGAACGCCCATCTTAACTACCAGGAAGCCATTGTACAGGCCAATCAGGCAGCAAGCAACGATGGCCACGAGGATTGCTGGCCACACGTCCCAGCCATAGTCCACGCATAGTACAGACATCAGGATGCCCGCCATACCTGCCACACGGCCGGTAGAGATATCAACGTTGCCCGTCATCAGGGTGAAGGAAGAGCCCAACGCAACGATAGCGATGAAGGGAATCTGGGTGAACATCGCCGAGAAGTTGCCGATGCTCAAAAAGTCCGGACGGAAAATAGTGGTAACTACAATGATCGCCAGAAGCGGGATGAATACGCTAACTTCATCCGTACGCAGGAGGCGTCTGAGAGCAGTGTCCTTTTTCTTGGAAGTAACTTGCGTCATTTCTCTCGCCTCCTTTTAACGCACGATGCGACGCGCTTCATAGCGTCTGCGATAGATATCCAGCAGAACCGCCAGAACCAGAACCAGGCCGATGAGCACCAGCTGCAGGTTGGTGTCCACCTTCAGTATGCGCAGGGCATACCACAGAACATGGAACATCAGCACACCCAGACCAACGCCCAGCATGGAGCCGGAACCGGCAGCGATGCCGCCGATATTGACGCAGATAATGGTTCTGAATTCGCGGCCGCCGCCGAAGTTGGAGTTGGCTGTTGCATTGTTCAGCACATCGAAGATACCGCCAACAGCTGCGAACATACCAGCAATTACCATTGCGGCAATTTTGATGCCATCCACATTGATACCAGCCATCAGGGCTGCATTCTGGTTGCCGCCTACGGCACGCAGCTTGTAGCCGAACTTGGTACGACGTACAACCTGGTCGCAGATGAGCAGCAGTACAATAAAGATGAAGAACAGCCAGGTCAGGCCCAGGGGGCGGGCACGGGTGAAGGTAGAGGTGCCCAGGGGCTTGATAGAGATGGGTTCACCCTGGCTGATGGTCACCGCCAGACCCTGGCAGATGAACTGAGTAGCGAGGGTTGTAATCCAGGAGGATAGCTTGAGCTTCGCAGTACAGAAACCATTG
>JAGBAU010000111.1 GCA_017938785.1 Clostridia bacterium | reverse complement strand
CGTACCACGCTCAGCATGGCCTTTTCACCGTTGATGTTCCAATCCTTGGCGTAGGCGCCTTCGGGGGCGTCTGCACAGGTGATGGCGGTGGCGAGGGTGGCGGCGGAGATTTCCGCTGCGTTCTTCTCGATGACGGCGGCCAGGGTTTCGGTGGTCTGGTAGGTGATCTGGATGCGGTCAACCACATCGAAGCCTGCTTCCTTGCGCATGGTCTGCAGCTTGGAGATGACCTCGCGCACGAAGCCCTTCTCGATCAGGGCGGGGGTGAGGTTGGTGTCGATGACGACGGTCATGCCGCTGTCGCTCTCTGCCACGAAGCCGGGCTTCTGGGCGGGGCTGATCAGGCAGTCGTCCTTGGAAAGCTCAACCTCGGCGCCCTCGATTTCGAACTTCACGGTTTCGCCGCGGTCGAAGGCGTCGACGAATTCATTGCCATCCACTTCCTTCAGGTAGGAACCGATCTTGCCCAGGAGCTTGCCGTACTTCGGACCGAGAGTACGCATCTGGGGCTTGATCTGGTAGGCGGTGAAGGCGCGTGCATCCTGGATGAACTTCACTTCTTCAACGTTCAGCTCGCTCTTGATGAGCTCTGCGCATTCCTCGCTCAGCTCGCTGCCCTTGACATACAGGGTGCCCAGTGCCTGGCGAACCTTGATGTTGGCGGTGGAGCGGCATGCGCGGCCCAGCTGTACAGCCTGCATTACGACGTCCATTTCCTCTTCCAGCTCGGGGTTGATCCATTCAGCCTTGTAGGCCGGGAAGTCGGACAGGTGTACGGATTCGGGTGCACCCTCTACATTTGCGGCCACCAGGTTCTGGTACATGGACTCGGCCATGAACGGGATGAACGGTGCGCAGATGTGGGAAAGGGTGGTCAGCACGGTGTACAGGGTGGAGTAAGCGGCCTTCTTGTCGGCGGTCCACTCCTTGCCCCAGAAGCGGGACTTGGACAGGCGGACGTACCAGTTGGACAGCTCTTCCACGAAGCTCTGGATGGCGCGGGCGGGCTCGGTGATCTTATACTGGGCGAGACCTTCGTCCACCAGCTTCACCAGGGTGTTCAGCTTGCTGAGGGCCCACTTGTCCATCAGGGTGTAATCGGCGGGATCACATGCATGCTCGGCGGGTTTGTAATCGTCGATATTTGCATACATGGTGAAGAATGCGTAGGTGTTCCACAGGGTGCCCATGAACTTGCTCTGCAGTTCGCTTACCAGTTCGCCGGAGAAGCGGGTGGGCAGCCAGGGAGCGCCTGCTGCATAGAAGTACCAGCGCACAGCGTCGGCGCCCTGCTTATCGAGGACGTCCCACGGATCGACAACGTTGCCGATGTGCTTGGACATCTTGCGGCCTTCGGCGTCCTGAACGTGGCCCATGACCAGGCAGTTCTTGTAGGAGGACTGACCGAATACGGCGGTGGCGATGGCGATCAGGGAGTAGAACCAGCCGCGGGTCTGGTCGATGGCTTCAGAGATGAAGTCGGCCGGGAAGCGCTGCTCGAATACTTCCTTGTTCTCAAAGGGATAGTGCCACTGGGCGAAGGGCATGGCGCCGGAATCGTACCAGCAGTCGATCACTTCGGGGGTACGGTGCATCTTGCCGCCGCACTCGGGGCAGGGGAGCACCACTTCGTCGATGTAGGGACGATGCAGTTCGATGTTGGGGTCAACATTTTCGCCCAGCTCGATCAGCTCCTGGCGGGAACCGATGACATGCTGGTGGCCGCAGTCGCAAACCCATACCGGCAGGGGAGTACCCCAGTAACGCTCGCGGGAGAGCGCCCAGTCGATAACGTTGTCAAGGAAGTTGCCGAAGCGGCCGTCCTTGATGTTTTCGGGCATCCAGTTGATGGTCTGGTTGTTTTCCATCAGCTGATCGTGCAGGGCGGTCATCTTGATGAACCAGCCGCCGCGTGCGTAGTAGATCAGGGGAGTGTCGCATCTCCAGCAGAAGGGATAGTCATGCTCGAATACCGGTGCGGAGACCAGCTTGCCGTCCTTTTCCAGATCCTCCAGGATCATGGGGTCGGCCTTCTTTACGAACACGCCAGCCCAGGGGGTTTCCTTGGTCATTTCGCCCTTGGAATCCACCAGCTGCAGGAAGGGGATGTTGTTCTTCTTACCAACGCGGTTATCGTCTTCACCGAATGCGAGAGCGATGTGAACGATGCCGGTACCGTCGCTCATGGTGACATAATCGTCAGCGATGACGGTCCAGCCGTTTTCGGCGTTGGGATCCTTGGCGACGGCGGCGGGCTGGAAGTCGAACAGGGGCTCGTACTTCATGCCGACCAGCTCTGCGCCCTTGAAGGTGGTCTTGTTGGTGACCTCCGCGCCCTCGCCCAGAACCTTTTCGATCAGGGCGTCGCCCATGATGATGGTGCGGCCTTCGAAATCAAACTTGGCGTAGGTTTCATTGGCGTTTACGCACAGGGCGGTATTGCTGGGCAGGGTCCAGGGGGTGGTGGTCCAGGCGTAGAGATAGGTGTTCTCCTCACCCTTTACCTTGAAGCGCACAACTGCGCTTCTCTCCTTAACGGCCTTGTAGCCCTGGGAAACTTCGTGGGAAGACAGGGCGGTGCCGCAGCGGGGGCAGTAGGGAACGATCTTGTGGCCCTTGTAGAGCAGGCCCTTCTTGGAGATTTCCTTCAGGCTCCACCACTCGGACTCGATGTAGTTGTCTTCATAGGTGACGTAGGGATCTTCCATATCGCACCAGAAACCGACGCGATCGGACATCTCTTCCCACATGCCCTTGTACTTCCAAACGGATTCCTTGCACTTCTTGATGAAGGGCTCCAGGCCGTAGGCTTCGATCTGCTCCTTGCCGTCCAGGCCGAGCATCTTTTCAACCTCCAGCTCAACGGGCAGGCCGTGGGTATCCCAACCGGCCTTGCGCAGCACGTTCTTGCCCTTCATGGTCTGATAGCGCGGGATCAGGTCCTTGATGGCGCGGGTTTCGATATGGCCGATGTGGGGCTTGCCGTTTGCGGTCGGCGGGCCGTCAAAGAAGGTGAAGGTTTCTTCGCCCTTGCGAAGTTCTACGCTCTTCTTGAAGATCTCATTCTTTTTCCAGAACGCCAGAACTTCCTTTTCGCGGGCAAGGAAGTCCATCGAGGTGGAAACTTTCTCAAACATGCTGTTCTCCTCCAAAATAAAATTCGCCTTCATCCCATGGGACGAAGACGCTCGCGGTACCACCCAAATTGGTGCAGAATGCACCCACTTGTATCTGCTGTAACGGGCAGACCCGGCGAAGCCTACTGATCGGAGACGTTCGGTTCGCTGCTCAGAGGTGATTTCCTGCGGGCGCGGCCGGCCGAACTTGCACCAAACTTCGGCTCGCTATGCGGGGCATTCCCCAGGCAGTCCTCTTCAAAGCATATATCCTTACTTATTATAGCGGCAAAAGTGCGGCTTGTAAAGGGTTTTGCAGGTAAAATAAAACGCCGCTTCCCCTCTGTTCAACGGGAACGGCGAATTCGGGCGAACAGGCCCGTGCGCTGTTCAGCCTGGGCATTCTGCGCTTCCTTCAGCGCCCGGGCATACTTGGCGTTTTCCGGCTGCTGGTGGGCGGCAACGGAAAAATAGATCAGTGCCTTCTTCACATCGCTGGTCTTCAGCAGCACTGCACCGAACAGATAATTCCACTCCGCGCAGCGGGTGGCGATGTTCATCAGCATCTGCCGGGCCATGGGATACTGGCCGCCATTGATCAATTCCTCGATGCGCTTGAGCTGCCGGCCATCGGATTCAGCCTCCACCAGCTGGTGGGGTTCATGCAGGCAGGCATGGTAGGCGGCGTTGATCTGGGCCATCTTTTCATTGGCCCAATCCCGCTCCGGCCCCTCCATGAAGCGATCCGGATGCCAGCGGCGCGCGAGGGTACGATAGGCATTGCGGATTTCAGCCTTCGTGGAGCGCGGCGGCACGTTGAGTACTTCGTATGGATTCAAGGATTTCACCTCAAAATGAAGATATTCAAACATTCCTTATTTATTCCGATTATAGAAAAAATTGTGACAGCTGTCAAGTAAATCAGGTTAAGCGGATCCGGAGAAACCGAAAATATTTCAGAGATATTACACTTATCACCAAAGAAACATGAAAGATTGAAGCTTGTCCGTATTCTTTGAAAATGGAAGAATCAGGGGGTATAATATATATTATGATAATTTGTCGATAAGAATCGATACAAGGGACGTGTAAGCATTGCAGAACCGCAAACAGGGTCGCAAAAGCGCGAAAAAGAAGCGCAGCAGCATGAAGAGAACGCTGCTGTCCTTTGGCGTTATCATGGTTGCCCTGGCGGCGGTCATCATTGCGCCCTCCCCCTACGAGAAGCCCGAGGGCGGCATCGTGCTCTATGGCGATGACAAAAAGGCCGAGGTCTACGGGCCTAAGCTGCCGGAAACCATCATCGGCGGCTATACCCAGCCCACCATCCAGTCCGTGGTGCTGCCGGCGGAATCGGAAGAGGATGAAACCATCTACGTCTACGCAACCGCCAATCAGCAGAATTACCACATGCCCACCTGCCAGTTTGCTTACGCAAGCGGCTCTAAGCTGACCCTGTACGAGGCATATTTCCTGGGCTATACCCCCGGCAGATGCTGCGACGCTCCGGCCTATACGGGCTGATATACAGTCATTAAAAAAAGAGAACCTTCGGGTTCTCTTTTTTTGTTATTTGTGGTACTTTTCTCCCGTGCGGATGCGCTCGGCGCGGTAGAGCTGCTCCAGCAATATTACGCGCATGAGCCCGTGGGGGAAGGTGAGATTGGAGAAGGATACGCGCTCATCCGCCCGGGCCAGAACTTCATTGGAGATGCCGTTGGAGCCGCCGATGATGAACACATTGCGCTTGCCGTCCAGGCTCCATTTCTGCATCAGTTCGGACAGGCCCACGGAATCCGGAGCCTTGGCCTTGATGCACATGGCGATCACCCGGTCGGTGGGGCGGATGCGCGCGAGGATGGCCTTGCCCTCCTTGTCCATGATCTGCTTGATCTGGGCAGGGGAGGCGTTTTCCGGCTCACGCAGGTCGTCCACTTGGATGATTTCATACTTGCCGTAGCGGGAGAGGCGCTTGAGGTATTCATTGCAGCCGTCCTGCTGCCACTTTTCCTTGAGCTTTCCTACGCAGATGATCGCAGCGTTCATTTCTCAGCCTCCCAGCATGTAAATGACATCCATGACATAAAACACGATACAGAGCGCAATGCCCGCCAGCAGAACGATCCATTCTGCGGCACGCAGGCGCTTTTTTTCTCCTGCTTCTGCGGTGATGCCTGTCAAACGGCCACGGAGCTTGAACATCTTCAGCGTGAAGAGCATCATTGCGCCGGAGAGCAGAACCTCCATGGCCAGCACAGCCATGCCCTCCAGGCCGCCGATTATCTCCAGCAGGTCGGTGGTCTGTGCCGACACATCGGAAACGGCCATGGCACGATCCTGGGCGAACTGCAGCAGGATGGATGCGGCGTTGTGCACCGTGTGGTAGATGAGACCTGCATAGATGGAATCGGTCCAGAACACCAGGTAGGCCAGAATCATACCCAGGATGAACTGGGTGGGCGCACCGGCGATGCTGCCGTGCACCAGCATAAACAACAGGGAGGAAGAGATCATGGCGCGCTTGGTGCCTTCCTCTTCGAAGGACGGCATCACAACTCCGCGGAACAGGAATTCCTCGCATATGCCCGGCAGTACCGCAGCATAGATCACGCAAAGCGTCAGCTCAAAGGTATTCGTGGCTGCGGGCAGGGATGAGGAGAGCACGTCAAAACCCAGCTTTTGCAGCGGAATGGACCACAGCACCGCCAGGTCGTTGGCAAAGAACATGCCCAGCAGGGCGACAACAACGGTGCATATGGTGTTGAACAGCGAGATGGGATTGGGGCGGTAGGCCATGTACAATCCCGGCGTGCGCCTTGCCAGCATGAATATCGGCAGCGCAGAGAAGGGCAGGTAGTACAGCAGGTTGGTGATCAGCAGCTGCACATGGGGGTTCCAGCCGCCCATCAGGGAGTTGAGCAGCGGCGAGATCAGGGAAAAGAGCATCAAGCCTGCCGCAGCGATGACCCACAGAATCAACGCGCTCAGGCGCGTGGGACGCCTCTCGGGCTTCGGCACGCGCCTGTCGATGCGAATATGAATCTCAGACATTGAAGCGGAACAGCGTTACATCGCCGTCTTTCATTACGTATTCCTTGCCTTCGGAGCGAACCAGGCCCTTTTCCTTGCAGGCGTTGATGCTGCCTTCGCGAACCAGGCCCTCGTAGGGCACGATTTCGGCACGGATGAAGCCGCGCTCGAAGTCGGAATGAATCTTGCCGGCTGCCTGGGGAGCCTTGGTGCCGTTGGTGATGGTCCAGGCACGGACCTCCTGGGGACCGGCGGTCAGGTAGGAGATCAGGCCCAGCAGCTTGTAGCCCAGGGTGACCAGGCGGTCAAGGCCGCTTTCGCCGATGCCCATATCCTCCAGGAACATCTGCTTCTCATCGGGCTCCATCTGGGAGATGTCTTCCTCGACCTGTGCGCAGATGACCAGAACCTGTGCGCCTTCGCTCTCGGCGATTTCGCGCACGGGCTTCACCAGCGCCAGCTCCTCTTCGGGGGTAGAGAGGTCCTCCTCGCCGATGTTGGCAGCATAGATGACCTTCTTCATGGTCAGCAGGAACCAGTCGTGCACGGCTGCAGCCTGGTCGTCGGTAAGCTCTGCCGTGCGGGCGGGCTTGCCTTCGTTCAGGTGGTCCAGCAGAACCTTGGCGGCCTCGGCTTCCACGGCATACTTCTTGTCGCCCTTCTTGAGCATGGCGGCGGCCTTTTCGCCGCGCTTGGTGACGGTTTCGATGTCGGCCAGCACCAGCTCGGTGTTGATGACGTCGATATCGCGGGCGGGGTCCACGCTGCCGTCCACGTGGATGACGTTGTCATCCTCGAAGCAGCGAACCACGTGCACGATGGCGTCCACCTCGCGGATGTGGCTGAGGAACTTGTTGCCCAGACCTTCGCCGCGGCTTGCGCCCTTCACCAGACCAGCGATATCCACGAATTCCAGCGTGGCGGGGGTGTACTTCTCGGGCTTGTACATCTCAGCCAGCACGTCCAGACGCTTATCCGGAACGGCTACGATGCCGGTGTTGGGTTCGATGGTGCAGAAGGGATAGTTGGCAGCCTGTGCGCCTGCACAGGTGATCGCATTGAACAGTGTGCTCTTACCAACATTGGGAAGGCCGACAACGCCAAGTTTCATAAGTGTTTTCCTCCAGATTGTTTCAGACTAGAATTTGTTGGCGGGGGACGTTGTCCCCCGCCATAAATAGGGAATTCCGGAATTACATTCTTTCGTTCAGGATGGCTACGGCTGCATCGGCGTATACCTTCAGCAGAGCCTGGGTCTTTTCATCTGCATCGGATACAGCGTTCACATACAGCTTGATCTTGGGCTCGGTGCCGGAGGGACGTACGCATACCCATGCGTCGTTTTCCAGCTCGAAGTAGAGAACGTTGCTCTTGGGCAGGGTGAGCTCTTCCACCTTGTCGCCTTCTACGCGGGTGCTCTTCTGGTAGTCGCGCAGGGCAACGACCTAGGCGCCGCCGATTTCTGCCGGGGGAT
>JAGBAU010000110.1 GCA_017938785.1 Clostridia bacterium | reverse complement strand
TGAATTCTCCAACCTGAAGATCGACTACATCTAAGCGGCGAGGCGCCGCTGCCACCTCGCTGGCGCGGCTTTAGCGACGAACCCGCACCCCGTAGATTATGGGGTGCGGGTTCTTTGTTGCTTTTCTATATTTATGTTTTTTGGAGCATGAAATCCTGCCCGTAGATTATGGGCAGGATTTCTTTCGTTTGGTTTATTCTTCTTTGGCGGGGGGATTGCGGTGAACGGTGAAGGTAAAGGCGCTGCCTTCGCCCTTTTTGCTTTCCACCCAGATCTGTTCATCCATGCGCTTGAGCAGTTCCTTGGCGATGGAGAGGCCCAGGCCGCTGCCCTTGCCGCTATGTGCTTTATCCACCTTATAGAAGCGGTCGAATACGTAAGGGAGGTCTTCCTCAGCAATGCCGATGCCGGTATCGCGTACGGTGATGCGCACAACCTCGTCATCCCAGTCCACCTTGACGCTGACGCTGCCCTCTTCGGTGTACTTGATGGCATTGTCAAGCAGTATGATGAACATCTGCTCCACACGGTCGGGATTGCCGTAGACCGGGGGACAGCCATCCAGTTCGCTTTCGAACTTGAGCTCCAGGCCGTGTTCTTCCGCGATGGAATGGTAGCGATCGCATACATCGTAGATCAGATCATCCAGGGTCATCATCTGCTTCTGGATGGCCACGCCGTCCGACTGCAGGCGGCTGAGTTCCAGCTGGTCATTGATCAGGCGGCTGAGGCGCATGACCTCGCGCAGGATGATATCGTAGTAGCGCATCCTGTCCTCTTCCTTGGTGACCATGCCCTCCTTGAGGGGTTCCACCAGGGCGCGCACGGCGGTGAGGGGAGTGCGCAATTCGTGGGATACGTTGGAAACGTATTCACGGCGGGTGCGCTCCAGGCGTTCGGATTTGGTAATATCACTGAACAGGCCAACCGCGCCGGCAATGGAGCCGATTTCATCCACGATGGGGGTGATGGTCAGGCGGATGGTCATATCCCTGCTGGTGAAATTGCGGGTGGTAGCTTCTCCGGTTTTGATGACCGAATCGAAATCCTCCCACACGCTCTTTTCAGGAACATGCTTCATGCGGGCGTCCGGAAGACCCACGGAGATCTTCTTCTGCTCGAACATGTTCTCAATCGCGGGATTGATGTGGGTGATAACACCCTTGGCGTCGATGGCAATGATGCCCTCGGACAGACCGTTGAGCATGTTCTTCAGGCGGTTTCTCTCCACGATGAGCATATACATGTTTCGGGAGAGCTGATAGGACAGGTTATTGAGCGCCTTGCCCAGTTCGCCCATCTCATCGGGAGCGGATTCATCCGCATGGGCGTCAAAATCGCCGCCGGCCACCTTCACAGCCACATCCCTCAGGTCGGAAACCTGCTTCACGCTCTTCATAAGGATGCGCCTGGTGAAGAAGGGAACGGATGCACATGCCGCAATGAACCCGGCAATCAGGCCGATGAGCGAGGCATACCTACCCGCCCCCAGGCGATCCGCCAGGTGTAACACAGGGGAACCGATGACCACAGCCACCAGAAATACCGCCGCAGTAAAAAGCACAGCGCGCTGAATCAGCACGCTGTGTCCTTTCTTCCGAGCGCGCTGGTTCGAGGCGGCCTCACCGTCAAGCGGTATCCGGCTCGAAAAGCGTCTGGATTTATTCATTATGCATTGACCTCAAAGCGATAGCCTACACCGTATACAGTCTTGAGTGCCCACGGTACGTTTTCCTGGGGCAGCTTCTGGCGGATGCGCTTGATGTGGGCGTCCACGGTGCGGGTATCTCCAAAGTAATCGTAGCCCCATACGCGGGAGAGAATCTGTTCACGGCTGAACACCTGGCCCACGTTGCTGCACAGCATGTGCAGGATTTCAACCTCCTTGGGCGTGCAGGGAATCACCTTACCGGCAGCCTTTACCTGGTAGTTTTCCAGGCTGATCTCCAGCTGAGGCAGGCGGATGATGGAGGAATCCTCCTCGCCGGTCTTTTCGCTGAAGCGGCGCAGAACCGCCTTGATGCGGGCAAGAACCTCGCGGGGAGAGAAGGGCTTCACGATATAATCGTCTGCGCCCAGTTCCAGGCCCAGGATACGGTCAATCTCCTCACCCTTGGCGGTGAGCATGATGATCGGTACGGAACTATTCTGACGGATCTGGCGGCAAACATCCAGACCGGATACTTTCGGCATCATCAGATCGAGAACCATCAGATCGGGATGGAGACTCTCGAACATTTCGAGCGCCTGCTGACCATCATACGCGCTCTGATGTTCATAGCCTTCGCTGCTCAGATACAGGCCCAGAGACTCATGAACCACCGGATCATCGTCTGCGATCAGAATGAGAGGATACATAGACATAAAATCACCCCGATTTTCACATTTGTACATTTATTATATACATTATTTGAAACCAATGCAACCGTTCCTGCAAGAAGCCTATTTTTCTTCATATTCGACAAGATTTCGACAGGTCTAATTTGCGCTTTTCCGGGAAATCTAATTCATGAAATGATCGAAAGGGGGATTTTTCAGATGAATCAGACCGAAAAACTGCTGCAATGTATCATCGAAAACGGACGCATCGGCGAGGACGCCTGCGACCAGCTTCTCAGCAAGACCGAGGATATGGAGCTGCGAAAGGAACTGATGCTGGAAAAGCAGCAGTACGCCGAAATCGTGAGGGATGCGGAAACCCGGCTGTGCGACATGGGCATCCATCCCCAGCCCAAGGGTATGCCTGCACGCATGGGCATGTGGATGGGCATGCAGATGAATACCATGATGGACAGCTCCACACCCCACATTGCTGAAATCGTCATTCAGGGCGCCACCATGGGGGTGGTGGAAATTACCAAGGCCCGCAATTCCTATGCGGACGCCGATGCTGAGGCGCAGGGGATCGCCTCCAACATGATTACCCGCCAGCAGGAAGCCATTGAGCGTTTGAAGGCTTTCCTAAATGAAAAGGCTGTGGTAAAATAGAAACAAATTCCATTCCATTTACGTCAAACCATCAAGAGGTGATACAAATGAAAAAACTGACCGCATGGCTGCTCGCAATGATGCTCATGACGAGCTTTGCATTTGCTGAAATGACCATCCCGGAAGACGCAATCGTTCTGCCCATGGATGAAAGAATCGAAATCGACCTGGACAGCGATAGCGAGGCCGAAAAGGTTCAGCTGCGCATGGAAGGCATTGAGGATGAAGCCTGCCTGCGCATCATCATCGAAGGTACAGACGGCGCCATGAACATTTATGATACCTGGATCATGTATCCGGAACCCTGCTATGCCATTGATATGAACGGCGACGGCATTCTGGAAATCCTGCTCACAGGAGATTTGCAGTCCGATGACTACTGCACCTGGTGCCTGAACTATGATCTGGAAAACGGTATTCGCGCATTCACCTTCGCCGACGCCAACCGCGGCACAAACACCGGCGAATACCTTGAAGAGGGCTATGGCAGAATCATCGCAATCTCCGGAAACTCCATCACCCTGCGCGGCTCCCAGGATGTACTGGGTACCTGGATGGCCGACCGTACCTTCCGCCTACAGGGCGAGACCTTCGACTTTGCCGATGATGGAATGTGGATCATGCAGGATATAACCGGAGATGAATATATCTGGGAATACTTCTGCCTGAACCCCATCAAGGAGTTACCCGTCACCTTTGAAGACGGAAGCGAAGGAATTCTCTCTCCGGGCGAAAAGTTCGTGATCACTTTCTCGGATAAGGTAAGTGTTGCGGGCTTTGTAACCCAGGAAGGCAAGAAGGGAACCATCGCCCTCGCCGAAAACACAGAAGAAGGCTGGGGAAACATGATTGCCGGAGCACCGGACTACGAATACTTCGAGTACATTCCCTACGCAGACTGATAAAAAACAAACATTAGAAATCGGGCCCATTCCTGCCAAGGAAACTTTGCCTTTGGCAAAGTTTGTCGCTGGGCGACTGAAATTGACAAATTGAAAATTTGTCAATTTCACCGGGTTCCGATTTCGTGCTTCTGCATATATCTCTGTAGAAAAGAAACATAGAAAATCGACCCCATAATCTACGGGGTCGATTTTTGTTCACCCAAACGCCGCCAGGCAGACGGCCGCAATGCCTCACCGCGTGGATTTATCGTAGGGAACGCCTTCAGCCTTGGGGGCGCGGGAGTTCTTGGAGGTAAAGGCCAGTACCACCAGAGTGATCAGATAGGGCAGCAGGCGATAGAAATTGGGATTGATTCCCAGCTCCTTC
>JAGBAU010000109.1 GCA_017938785.1 Clostridia bacterium | reverse complement strand
GGTGATGACCGCCATCGTGATGTTCATACAGCGCAAGGCGGGCGGCAAGTCCTCCGACCTGACGCTGATGTAACGGGGGTGGACGCATGAGAAAGAGAAAGAATATCGGCGCGGGCATCTACCTGGCGCTGGTACTGATTCTGATGTATCTGCCCATGATCGTGGTGGCTGTGTATTCCTTCAATGCCAATGCGAGCCGTCTGCCTACGGCGTTTACCGGGTTCTCCCTGCAGTATTATAAAGCCCTCTTCCAGGATACCAAGGGCCTGCTGGAGGCGCTGGGAACGAGCCTCATCCTGGCGGCGCTGAGCTGCTCGGCGGCGATGGTCATCGGCACCCTCGGCGCATTGGGGATGGCCAAGCGAAAGCTGCGCTTTTCCGGCGCGCTGGAAACCATCACCATGCTGCCGATCATGATTCCTGAAATCATCCTTGCGGTGGCCTTCCTGGCGCTGTTCACGGCGGCGGGACTGAAGCTGGGCATGGGTACGCTGGTGCTGGCCCACACCACCTTCTGTACGCCCTACATCTTCATGCTGGTAAAGGGCAGGCTGGCGGGCATGGATTCAAACCTTGAATCCGCGGCCCGGGATTTGGGCGCTTCTCCCGCGAAGGCATTCTTCACGGTGACGCTGCCGCTGATCCTGCCGGGCGTGCTGTCCGGCGTGATGCTGGCCTTTGCCATGAGTATGGACGATTTCGTGATCAGTTTCTTTGTGACGGGCAGCAATGTAAATCCGCTGCCGCTGGTGATCTATTCTTCGGTGAAGACCGGCGTTTCGCCCCAGGTGAATGCGCTGTGCACGCTGATATTGTTGTTTGTGTTTGTTGTAGCGGGTGTGAGCCTGTTCGGGCCCACCCGGAAAAAGAATATGGAGGTAAGAAAATGAAAAAGCTGAGTGTGCTGCTTTCTGCGCTGTTGGTGCTGAGCTTGGTATTTTCCTGCTGCGGCGCTTTCGCCGAGGAGGAGAAGGAGCTGAACATCTTCACTTGGGCAGGCTACTTCGACGAGACCACCCTGGGCCAGTTTGAAGAGAAAACCGGTATCAAGGTGAACTACTCCGTGTTCGCCAGCAACGAGGAGATGCTGCTGAAGATGCAGGAGGGCAATGTGGAAGATTACGACCTGATCCTCGCCAGCGATTACGCCATCTCCACCCTGCGCAAGGATGGGCTGCTGCTGCCCCTGGACAAGGCAAAGCTCACCAACTGGGAGAACCTGAATCCCGATTACCTGAACCAGTACTTCGATCCGGAGAATATATATTCCGTGCCCTATACCGTGGGCAGCCCCATGATCGTGTATGATCCTGCACAGGTTGAGGGTGAGATCACCTCCTTTGCCGATCTGTGGGACGAGCAGTTTGCCGATTCCCTGTGGATGATCAACGACGCACGCGTCATCCTGGGCGAAGCGCTCAAGATGCTGGGCTACTCCTACAATACCACCGATCAGGCCCAGCTGGACGAGGCCTACGCGAAGCTGCTGGAGCTCAAGCCCAACATCCGCGTGCTGGACTACGACCTGACCTACAACTACCTGACCGCAGGCGAGGCCAAGGCAGCTTACCTGTTCACACCCTATGTGGCCCTGAGCCTGCTGGAGAATCCCGATTTGAAGTGCGTATTCCCCAGCGAGGGCATCGGCTTCGGTATCGACAGCATGGTGATTCCAAAGAACGCACAGCATCCGGAGAATGCCCATGCGTTCATGAATTTCTACATGGATGCCGAAATCGCCAAGTTCGTTGCCGAATGGCAGGCATACATCAATCCCAATGCTGCGGCGGATCCGCTGATCGATCCCGGCTATGCTGCCATGGAATGCTTCAACATTCCCGAGGAGCTGCTCGCTACCAAGGAATATGTGGAGGATGTGGGCGAATTCGCCAGCAACTTCCAGGAAGCATGGACCAATTTCCAGCTGAACTGATTGCAAAGGGGAGCCGGACGGCTCCCCTTGCAATATAACCTGATGAGGAGATAAAAATGCGGACAAGTGATTATCGTGCCGCTGCCCGGGCGGTATTGCAGGGGAAGTGGCTGAAGACGGCGGCGATCGTATTGCTGGCAGGCCTGCTGGGCGCAACCGTGGGCGGACCGGGTGCATCGATTTCAAATGTTGATGTGAATTACAATGTGTCGCCTGAAACCGTAGGGGTTATTCCCAATAGTATGGAGTTTTATCGGGCTCTGAGCATCGCAATGGCGGTTGCTGTGGTTTTCCTGATCTATGTGGTGCTCGTGGGCTCCTATGTGAACGTGGGCCTTGCGGGCCTGGGCAGCCGGGTGCTGGATGGTGAAAATCCCCGCGTGGGTATGCTGTTCCCCAAGGGCGTCTTCTGGAAGGCCGTGGGCATGAATATTGTGCGCGGACTGTTGATCAGCCTGGGTTTTTTCCTGCTGATCATACCGGGCATCATTTTCACCTACAGTTATTCCATGGCGGATTATATCCTGTACAATCATCCTGAGATGGGCGTGATGGAGGTGCTGCGGGAGAGCAAAAAGCGCATGTACGGCCATCGCATGGACCTGTTTGTGCTGGAACTGAGCTTCATCGGCTGGTCCCTGCTGGCGAGTTTGCCCGCGATGGCAGCCGGATTTGCTGTGGGTTCCGCTTCCTTCTGGATGATTTACGGCGTCGGCACCTTTGTAAGCCTGATCGCCGGCCTCTTCGTGCAGACCTACATGCATATCTCCTTCATTGCCTATTTCCGCAATGTGGACCGCGCCAGCGTATGGCACAGCCAGGCCCGTGCGGGCGAGGAAGAATCTATCCATGCCCATTTCGGTGAAGGCGAGCCGATGGGCGAGGAAGCACCCGTTCATGCGGAACCCGAAACTTGCGCAGATCTGGGTGTGGCCCGTTCCCTGTTCATGGAGTACGGATGCAGCCACGTACGCATGCGCGAGGAAGGCGCTCTGGAGGAATATGCGCAGATGAACATCGATTCCTCCATGGAGGCGGGCTGGATACGCGATTATGCCCAGAGCCTGATGCTGCGCTTCAACCGCGACGCCCTGGCCCTGGACGCCCTGCTCACCCTGGCGGGCGAATATGCCCTGGATGATCTGGTGAGCCGCGTGCTGGAGCGCATTGAACGCCATATCCGCCAGCAGACCCTGCCGGATGCGGAAATCATGAACATGGCGGGCCGCGTGCTGGCTCTGCTGGTGTCCGGCGCATTTGCGGATAATCCTGGCTTTGTTCAGCGCAAGAAGCAGCAGATTTCCGATATGGCTGAGCGCCTGGCCTACCGCCTGGAGAGTGCGGAGGATGACCGCTGGCAGGAGGCCCTGCGTCTGATTCGCGGAATGTGCGAACAGTAATGTTTCTATTCTCCCCGAAGCGGTTATATAGAATTAAGAGAAAAAGTTTCAAGGAGGAAGAGAAGATGGAAAACAGGATGGTTTGCAACTGCAAGAAGGTCAGCTATTTTGATATCATCGACGCCCTGCACCGCTGCGAAAGCTTTGAGGACGTGCAGAAGACCTTCGAGGAGCTCCAGAGAATGACCAAGTGCTCCACCGGCTGCGGCGGCTGCCACGACAAGGTGATGGACATCGTCGCAGACAATATGTATCATTGATAAACACAAAAAAGGAGATTGCCATATGGCAATCTCCTTTTTTGTGTGCTTTATGCAGGAAAGTGAATGGTGAATCGACTTCCTTTTCCTAATTGGCTTGAGATGGAAATTGTACCGCCGTGTGCTTCTACAATCCATTTTATGATGGGAAGGCCAAGGCCGGAGCCGGCAGTTTTTTTGGTTTTATCGACCTGGAAGAAGCGATTCCATATCTTTTCCTGATTCGCTTCGGAGATACCGATACCGTTATCCTCCACAATGAAGAAGATACCGCTTTCCTTCCGATCAAGCTGGATATGAATGTTTCCGCCATTTCGGCCGTACTGGATGGCATTTTGAATCAAATTCGTAACCATGCGCAGTATTAGGATTTCATCACAGTTGAACAGGATGCGTTTTGCAATATCGCAGGAAATGGAGATGTTCCGTTCATCAGCCTGGACCTGCATCTCCTGTGCGATGCTTTCGATCAAGTTAGACAGGTTCGCCTTTTCCAGGTTGAGAGGTACTTTCTGATAATCCATACGGGAGAGCAGCAGCATCTGACCAAGCATATCGGAGGTCCTTTGACCACATTCATGAATGATGCGTAGTGCCGCATCCTTTTCCTCCATGGTGCGTTTCGGCATCAAAGCAAATTCACTCTGGGCGCAAATGAGGCTCAGCGGCGTACGCAATTCATGGGATGCATCGGAGATGAAGTGTTTTTCGTTTTCCAGCGACCGTTCCAGGCGGGCAAACATGCTATCAAATGTGTTGGCCAGGCGGCCGACTTCGTCAGTTTGCCCCACAAGGCTGATACGCTGTTTCAGGTCGCTGCTGTCAGAAATGTTGGCTGCAGTTTGGGTGATGGCATCCAGGGGATGGAAGGCGTACTGAGTCATGCGGTAGCCGCCAACCAGTACGACCAGGAGCAGGATTGGTATTGCCACCAATAACATGAGGAAGATAGAGGCATTGGTACGCTCAGTAAGGCTTGCTGAGATATACAGGCGAAGCCATATCGTACGGTTATCCTCAAGGGTGACGGGTTTATCCAACAAATACCAACTTCCGGTCTGAGCATTGCCGCGGATACGGAGGATTTCCTCCTTTAGGGTAGCCGAGAACTTCCGCTTGCCCAGCAGAAGATTTCCCCCTTCATCCAGTACGGTAACATGTACGCCTGAATCCATGGGACTTTCCACACGAATTTCCCCATTTTCCAAGTAAATGGAATGAACAGCCTCATCCATGGCAGCAAAGAGCATATCATTGTAGTAATCAGTGGACTGATAGTGCTGGTTAATCATCAACGCGAACAACATCAATCCTATGATCAACAGGATAAATATGGCATACCACAGCGTAATCCGGGTTTTGATAGATGTATGTTTCATTTGTTGCCCCTGATGGTGTATCCCACCATGCGTATGGTACGGATGAGCTTGGGTTCGAAATCCTCATCGATTTTTTTGCGCAGGCTGCGGATGTATACATCTACAATGTTGGAATTTCCACCGTATTCGTAATTCCAGATATATTGTTCAATCTGTTCGCGGCTGAGTATTACCCCTGCATTGCGCATCATGTATTCCAGAATGGAAAACTCCCGGGAACTCAATTCAATTTCTACATTGCCTCGCATGACTCTATGGTATTTGACATCCAGAGTGAGATCCCCAACTTGGTATGTATTACTGCGTTGTTCGCTGTTGCGCCGGGTTAGTGCACGTACGCGTGCAGAGAGTACTTCCAGAGCAAAGGGCTTGGTCAGATAATCATCTCCGCCGACATCCAGTCCGGTTACCTGGTCTTCTATAGAATCGCGGGCAGTGAGGAAGAGTACAGGGGTTTCGTTGCCTTCGTTGCGCAGTTGACGCACCAATTCCAAACCGTCCATTCCGGGCATCATGATGTCCAGCACGGCTACATCATAGTTGCCTTGGCTGAGCTTTTCCAGGGCCATAAGGCCATCCAGGCAGGAATCCACGTGGTTTCCATCAGCCATCAGTTTGCGGGAAATAACGCTGTTGAGTTCCCGCTCATCTTCAGCTATCAAAATACGCATGTGCAATACCTCCTCATGAAAGATTATATATACAAAGATGAACATAGCATGAAAGAGCTTTGGTTTGCCCATGAAAGGTCTATTTTTTATCGGATCAGTTTAACATAGGATGAATCGAGATTCATTTTTCTTTCAGTTTTCCTGAATACACTTGGAGTAAGCGCTGAATAATATTCAAGGAGATTTTTTAGGCTTGAGACAGGTGTTGATTTGGAAAATGCGTTCCCCCGGAAGTGAGTATGATATTGACCGGGGAATTGACTGTAGGGATCAGTATGTAAAGACCATTCAGAACGGGAACTTCAATATTGGGAATCGCCTGTGGCTGCAAGGGCTAATGTCTGTAATTGATACCGGAGAGAATCAGTATGTTTATCGTACGCCGGAAATGACGGCTGATGAAATCAATGATCAATTCGATTTTATTATCCTGCCGGAGGCAAACCTTCTCAGCGAACGTTATCAGGGCTCTATGAAAGAATACATCGCTGCTTTCTCAAGGATAAAGATCCCGGTTTATATTATTGCATGTGGCGCTGAGGCGCCGAGCTTTGAGGCGCTGGATGATTTGGTAAAGAATATAGGGGATGTTTCCAGTCGCTTCATTGAAACAATTTATAACACCGGAGGGGAGTTTGCTTTGCGTGGCGAATTCACCAAGGCGTTATTTGATCGCTTGGGTTTTTCCGGTGCAGTGGTGACAGGATGCACGTCTTTGTACCAAATGGGACGGGCTTTTCATGTTCCTGGCGTAAATCAAAACGAGGACATCCGTCCTATTTTTAATGGCAGAATATCCACTGTACAAGCGTTGATGAAGGCATGGCCGCAAAGCGAGCATATGGATCAGGAGGCATTTTTACATGCTTTGTATATGCCTAAGGGGAGTAAGCTGAAATATAAGGATTTATTGGCGCTTTACCGACGTCATGGGCTCTATGCTACAGAGCTTTTGAGGGATGATCGAATTCGATTGGTTCCGGATATGTATAACTGGCATACATATATGGCGCACAGC
>JAGBAU010000108.1 GCA_017938785.1 Clostridia bacterium | reverse complement strand
GGAGAATCCCTCCATCCGCAGCATGCTGCCCAAGATGATCTTCGCAGGCATCGAAGACGGTGTGGTTACCGTGGAATTCGGCCGCGACGGCATCATGGTCCGCAAAGTGCTGGAGAGCAAGCTTTCCATCATTGAAGCCGCCCTGAGCCAGACCTTCGGCCAGCAGATGCGCATCCGCACCCGCAGTGTGGGTGAAGCCCCTGCCAAGACAAGTTCCGCAGCCAAGAACGTGATTGAACAATCCTACGATATCTTCGGTCGTGAAAACATCGAACTGACCGACTGATGCCATGGAGAAGCGCAATGAACTACACGGCGGCCATCGCGAAAGGCTGCGCCAGCGGCTGATAGCTGAAGGGGTGGATAATTTCGAACCCCACGAGCTGCTGGAATTTCTATTATACTATGCCATTCCAAGGCAAAACGTGAACCTGCTGGCCCACGAATTGCTGAACTATTTCGGCAATTTCCGCAACGTGCTCTCCGCCGAGTTTCAGGAGCTGATCCAGGTAAAGGGCATGGGCAAACATGCCGCAACCTGGCTGAACCTGGTTGGAAGATGCGTGGATATATGCGGCCAGATTGAACCGAAGGGTTTTCTGAATATGTCCACAGGCATGCGGGTCATCGAGAGCATAAACCACATGGATGCGCCGCCGGCTGCTCCCTGTCTGATGCAGCTTTGCCTGAACCACCAATACGGTTTGCTCTATCGCCGCATCCTGTCCTCTTCCAGAAATTGGGGAAAATCGGAGCTCCTGCGCGAAGGCATCCGGGATGTATTCTCTACTGGTGCGCGCTTCGTGATTCTGATTCTGTTTTCAAATGATGAAAACCTCGTTCCCACCGAGTACGATCTGCAAAAGGTACAGGATTATGCCTATGCACTTACCACAGCGGATTGCATTCTTCTGGAATTGCTGATGATTCAGGGAAACAGATTCTACAGCCTTCATCAAAACCAACAGATTCCAGATTTGAAGTCCGACAAGAGAACACAGCGCATCCGCGAGGAATATCTCTCCGATTTTCCCGCCGAGACTGATAGAAATACCGATCTCAATTATCCCCAAGGAGGAGAAACATGAACGCACTGAACCTTTTTGAAGCCAACATCATTCTCTGGATCCAGGAAAACCTGCGCGTTGGTTTTCTGACCCCCGTCATGCAGGGCATCACTACCCTCGGCGACGGCGGCGTTTTCTGGATTATCCTGAGCGTGCTTCTGCTGCTGTTTAAGAAAACCCGAAAGGTAGGCATCTGCTGCGCGCTGGGCCTGATCTTCGATCTTCTGGTGGTGAACATTGCCGTCAAACCTCTGGTCGCGCGCGTACGCCCCTATGAGGTTATCAAAGAAATCACCATCCTGACCCATCAGCCCGGCGATCATTCCTTCCCCTCCGGTCACAGCGCCGGTTCCTTTGCCTGCGCATGGGCATTTTTCCGTGCATATAAGAAGAAGTGGGGCGTTCCTGCGCTGGTGCTGGCTTCCCTGATTGCCATCTCCCGCCTGTATGTGGGCGTTCACTATCCCACGGATGTGATCGGCGGCATTGTGATCGGTATCATCGTCGGCGAACTGGGCTACCGCGTCGGCAAGAAAATCTGGCGCGCCATCATGCGCAAGAAGAAGGCTGCCCGCAGAAGAGCATCCCGATGAACAAAAGAACCGGCTTTTCAGCCGGTTCTTTTAATATGTAGATAAATCTTCCTATCCGATCGTTCTGGAACTTGAACATACAACGCTTTCATGCTATAATTTATGTGTAATCGTTCGCAATATGCGAGCAAATTTAAGGAGGAAACTTTCATGAAGAAGCTGCTTGCTATTCTTCTGGCACTGGTTCTGGCCCTGTGCTCCTGCGCATTCGCCGAGGCAGTGAACCCCGATGACATCGAAGATACCATGACGAGCGCAGACGGCAAGTACGAAATCGCTTTCGTTACCGACGTCGGCCAGCTGAAGGACAAGTCCTTCAACCAGGGCACCTGGAACGGCGTTAAGTCCTACGCCGCAGCCAATGGCCTCTCCTACAAGTACTATCAGCCCGCCAACGGCGACCAGGCTACCGATGATGACCGCTACGACGCCATGAAGGCTGCCGTAGAGGGCGGCGCAAAGATTATTGTTTGCGCTGGCTTCATGCAGGAAGCTGCTCTGACCAAGGCTGCTGCCGAGTATCCGGAAGCAAAGTTCGTCTTCATTGACGGCTATCCGATCGGCCTGGATAACGTTGCTCCCATCTCCTTCAAGGAAGAGCAGAGCGGCTACTTCGCCGGCTACGCTGTCGTTATGGACGGCTTCACCAAGCTGGGCTTCTGCGGCGGCGGTGGCGGCACCAACCCTGCATGCTGCCGTTTCGGCTATGGCTTCGCACAGGGCGCCAACGCTGCTGCTGCTGAGCTGGGCGTTGAAGTTGAGCTGAAGTACTCCTGGCAGTACGGCGCATCCTTCTCCGCTTCCCCCGAACTGCAGACCATGGCCAAGGGCTGGTATGAGACCGGCACCGAGATCATCTTCGCCTGCGGCGGCTCCATGTTCGCTTCCATCGCAGCTGCAGCTGCTGAGAACGACGGCTTCGTAGTTGGCGTTGACGTAGACCAGTCCAGCGAATCCGATACCGTTATCACCTCCGCCATGAAGGGCCTGTCCGAGGCCACCGCATGGGCCATCACCAAGATGTACAACGACGAATGGGCTGACATCGGCGGCATCGCCACCAGCCTGGGCGTAGAAAACGATGCAGTTGGCCTGCCCACCGCAGCCGAATCCTGGGGCTTCGAAACCTACACCGTTGAGCAGTATCAGGATGCTATGGCAGCTGTTAAGGCCGGTGAAATCACCATCGACGGCGAAACCATCACCGAAGCTGCAATCGCAGAAGTTGAATTCTCCAACCTGAAGATCGACTACATCTAAGCGGCGAGGCGCCGCTGCCACCTCGCTGGCGCGGCTTTAGCGACGAACCCGCACCCCGTAGATTATGGGGTGCGGGTTCTTTGTTGCTTTTCTATATTTATGTTTTT
>JAGBAU010000107.1 GCA_017938785.1 Clostridia bacterium | reverse complement strand
TGATCATGTAGTAAACGATGGTCTTCCAGCCGATGGAGCCGACCTTCTTGATGTCCTTCATGGAGATCATGCCGCAGATCAGGGACAGGACCACGATCGGAACAACGATGAACTTCAAAAGGTTGATGAAGATGGTGCCGATGGGCTTGATGTAGTTGGTGGTGATTTCAGGCTTGCCCAGGAAGGCGAGGCCTACCAGGATACCGGCGACCATGGCGATGAAAATCCATGCCGGCAGTCCGAGCTTTTTCTTCTGCATAATTAAACCCCTCTCTTTTGTTTAAAAAATACCCGTTACCTATTATAGCAGATTCTCGTGCATTTGTATATGAAAAAGCTGTATATAAATACATACAGCTTTTCATCGATTATCTAATAAAGTTGTCCAGAATTGTAACCTTCTGCCCGTCCGCATCCAGCTGCACCCGGCAGCCGATGGGCAGGGTGAGCATGGGATGGGTATGGCAGCAGTCAAACTGCGCAAGCACCGGGAAGTCCGCCTTCCCCATCACCTCCATGAGGATCTCATGGGGCATGCGGCCGGTGCCCATATTGTCAAACTTTTCATGCTTGCCCAGGATCAGGCCGCCGATGCGGTCGAACACGCCGCTGAGCTTCAGAAGCGAAAAGCTGCGCTCCACGGTGGCCGCGTCCTTCAGGCTGTCCTCAATGAGCAGGATGTCGCCTTCCCGGATCTCCGGCATGTACTTCGTTCCCCAGACGCCCTGCATGGTATTCAGGTTGCCGCCGATGAGCCTGCCCTCGGCACAACCGCCGTTCAGGGTGATGAGGGTATTCTCTACGCCCTCCTTCGCCCGGTCCTGCGCAGCCCAGTCAATGAATTCATCGGTCCACACTTTCGGCGTGGGCAGCACATGGGGCAGCCTGGCTTCGCCACACACGATGTCCTCGAAGTAGCGATAGGTTTCGTCCACGAAGGGCGGAAACTCCCCGAAGGAAGCCACCACCGCCGGGCCGTAATAGGTAATCAGTCCCGTCTGGGCGTAGACGCCCAACAGCAGAGCCGTCACATCCGAATAACCCACGATGATCTTGGGATCTTTCTGCAGCGCATCGTAGTCCAAATAGGGAAGCAGCGAATTGGAGTTCATGCCGCCAATGGCAGCCATGATGCAGCGCACCTCAGGGTTGCGAACCAGTTCATTGAATTCCTCCGCGCGCTCGGCAATGGAGCCGGAGCGGTAGAAATCCCGCTTGCCGGTGAGCTTCCCCTCCAGCACGCGATAGCCCTTTCCCTCCAGGTAAGCCTTGCCCCGGGCATAGCGCACGGGCACGGTGGCCGTTGCGGGTGAGGACGGCGAAAACACGGCGATGGCATCGCCCTTCTTCATCTTCGGTGCAAGCATCAGCTCAGCTCCTTCATGCCGGTGTAGAGTTCATAGTAACGGCCCTTCATGCGCAGCAGGTCGTCGTGGTCGCCGCGCTCGATGATCTCGCCGTTCTCCAGCACCATGATGGCGTTGGCGTTGCGCACGGTGGACAGGCGGTGGGCGATGACGAAGGTGGTTCTATCCTCCATCAGGCGGTCCATACCCTTTTCGATGTTGCGCTCGGTGCGGGTATCGACGGAGCTGGTGGCCTCGTCCAATACCAGAATGGGGGCCTTGCTCAGCGCCGCGCGGGCGATGTTCAGGAGCTGGCGCTGGCCCTGGCTCAGGTTCGCGCCGTCGCCCTCAATGTGGGTCTGATAGCCGTTCTCCAGGCGCATGATGAAGCTGTGGGCGCTGGCGGTTTTGGCTGCGGCGATGACCTCCTCATCGGTGGCGTCCAGCCGTCCATAGCGGATGTTCTCCATGATGGTGCCGGTAAACAGGTGGGTATCCTGCAGAACCATGGCGATGTTCTTTCGCAGCACATCGCGCTTGATGTCATGGATATCGATGCCGTCTATGGTGATGCGACCGGATTCGATGTCGTAGAAGCGGTTGAGCAGGTTGGTGATGGTGGTCTTGCCCGCGCCGGTGGAGCCGACGAAGGCGATCTTCTGGCCGGGGCGTGCGTAAAGGGAGATGTTCTTCAGAACCGTCTTGCCCGGCACATAGCCGAAGGTCACGTCGTCCAGGATCACATGGCCCTGGATCTTCGGCGCCACGGCGTTCTCGGCGTCCGGGGTTTCAGGTTCGGCGTCCATGATCTGGAACACGCGCTCCGCGCCTGCCAGGGCGGAAAGCACGGTGTTCACCTGCTGGGAAAGCTCGTTGATGGGGCGCGCGAACTGGCTGGCGTAGGTGACGAAGATGGCCAGGCCGCCCACGTCAAACTTGCCCAGCACGCACAGCGCGCCGCCGATGCCTGCCGTCAGGGAATAGCTGATCTTGCTGGTGTTGCCCAGGATGGGGCCCATCAGTCCGCCGAAGAACATGGCGCCGATCTGCTTATCGCGCAGATCGCCGTTCAGGCGGCCGAATTCCTCCTCACAGACCTCCTCATGGCTGAACACCTTGACCACCTTCTGGCCGGAAACGGTCTCTTCGATGTAGCCGTTCACCGCGCCGAGGGCGGCCTGCTGGGCCATGAAGAACCGGCTGCTGCGGCCCATGATGAACATGGTCAGCCGCATAAACAGCGGGATGAACACCACGGTAATCAGCGTGAGCCAGATGTTGGTATAAATCATCATGAACAGCGTGCCCAGCAGGTTCACGAAGCCGGAGATCATGGCGATGATGGAATGATCCAGCATCATGCCGATGTTATCCACGTCGTTGGTGAAGCGGGACATGATTTCGCCGTTGCTGCGCCCGTCAAAGAAGCGCAGGGGCAGCTTCTGCAGTTTGGCGAAGAGCTCGCGGCGAATCTTCTCCACGGCGCTCTGGGAGACCTGCACCATCAGCCTGTACTGCAAAAAGCTGGCGATGACCGCCACCATGTAGGCGCACAGGAGCACAACCAGCATGGAGATCAGGTAACTCACGCGCTCGGCTGCAGGGATACCCGGCTCGGCGATATGGTTCAGGATGGGGCGCAGCAGGTAGCCACCCACCAGGGTTGCGCCGGTGGTCAGCAGCATGCACACGATCACCGCCGCCATGCGCAGCTTGTATTCACGGATATAGGAAAAGATGCGGGCGATGGTCTTCTTTGTCTCTTTGGGCTTGCCCATGGCCATACCCCTGCCGGGGCCATGCTTGGGACCGCGGCCGGAACGGGGATCTTCGGCACGGGTATTGTAGCGCTTTCTCAGGTTTTCAAGGCTGCGTCCTGCCATTTATGCCCCCTCCTTTCCCGCTTCCAGTGCGCCGGACATCTGGGATTCATAGATCTCGCGGTACTCCTGGTTGGTCTTCAACAGTTCATCGTGGGTGCCGATACCGGTAACCTTACCCTCGTCCAGCACCAGGATGCGATCCGCATCCATGACGGAGGTGATGCGCTGGGCGATGATGATCTTGGTGGAATCCTTCAATTCGTTGGCAAAGGCTTCGCGGATGCGCGCCTCGGTGGCGGTATCCACGGCGCTGGTGGAGTCGTCCAGGATCAGGATCTTCGGCTTTCTCAGCAGTGCACGGGCAATGCACAGTCTCTGCTTCTGGCCGCCGGATACGTTGCTGCCGCCCTGCTCGATATCGCTCTCATAGCCCTTTGCAAAGCCGCGCACGAAGCCGTCCGCCTGGGCGTACTGTGCAGCACGCACGATTTCTTC
>JAGBAU010000106.1 GCA_017938785.1 Clostridia bacterium | reverse complement strand
GTCTTTTTCGCAGATTTGCAGATGAGCTCCGCATCGATGGGCTTGATGGTATGGATATTGATCACCTCAGCGTCAATCCCCTGTTCCATGAGCAGATCCGCCGCACGCATCGCCTCCCAGACGCACAGGCCCGTAGCCACCAGGGTCACGTCCCTGCCTTTGCGCAGACAGACCCCCTTCCCCATTTCAAAGGAATAGTCTTCATCATTGAACACCGGCACAGCCATACGCCCGAAACGCAGGTACACGGGGCCTTCATATTCGAGAGCCGCCCTCAGCGCCGCCCGGGCCTCCACATCATCCGCCGGGTTGATCACCACCATGCCCGGAATGGTGCGCATCAGCGCAATATCCTCATTGCACTGGTGGCTTGCGCCGTCCTCGCCCACGGAAATACCCCCGTGGGTGGCGGCGATCTTCACATTCAGATGCGGATAACCCACGGAATTGCGCGCCTGTTCATAGGCGCGGCCCGCCGCAAACATGGCAAAGCTGCTCACCACGGGAATCAGTCCCTCGGCTGCGAGACCCGCAGCCACGCCCATCATGTTGGATTCGGCGATACCGCAGTTGATGTGGCGTTCAGGATGGGCCTTGCGGAAGAAATTGGTCTTGGTCGCTCCGGTCAGGTCGGCGTCCAGCACCACCATATCCGGGAACTGGTCCGCCATCTCCAGCAGACCTTTGCCGTAGCTTTCGCGGGTGGCGATTCTCTTGATTTCCTCCACCTTACGCACCTGCCCTTCCCAGTTCCTCAACGGCCAGCTCATACTCCTGCCGATTGGGCGCCTTGCCGTGCCAGCCCGGCTGTCCCTCCATAAAGGAGACGCCCTTACCCTTCACGGTTTTCGCAATCACGGCTGTCGGCTTGCCCTTTGCGCGCTTCGCCGCTTCAAAGGCTTCAGCCAACGCCTGCACATCATGACCGTCCACGGTGATCACATTAAAATTGAATGCTTCCAGCTTGCGGTCGATAGGATAGGGAGAATTTACTTCTCCGACGGGGCCGTCGCTCTGCACATCGTTGTTGTCAATGATTACGCACAGGTTGTCCAGCTTGTTGTGGGCCGCAAACATGCAGGCCTCCCAAACCTGTCCCTCCTGGATTTCGCCGTCGCCCAGCAGGACATACACGCGCTGCGTTTCTCCCCTGAGCCTTGCCGCCAGCGCCATGCCCACAGCTGTGGAGATGCCCTGCCCCAGGGAGCCGGAGCTCATATCCACGCCGGGGATGTGCTTCCGGTCGGGATGGCCCTGCAAAATGGAGCCCATTTTACGGAACCCCTCCAGGGTTTCCATTGGGAAAAAGCCGCGGGTGGCCAGGGTAGCATAATAGATCGGCGTGGCATGGCCCTTGGAGAGCACGAAGCGATCCCGGTCCTGCCGGCGGGGATTTGCGGGATCGATGTGCATTTCATGAAAATACAACACGGTCATGATCTCCGCCGCCGACAGGGAGCCGCCGATATGCCCGGAGCCTGCACGGTAGACCATATCCAGCACCATGCGCCGCAGTATATTCGCCTGTTCGCTCAGTTCCCTGTAAGTCATGTCCTCATCCTCAGTCATTCACATCAATGATTACCTTGTAGGTCTGCACCTTGCGCTCCACGATGTCGGAGAGCATCTGCGGCACTTCTTCCAGCGTGCAGTGGTGGGAAACCATGCCGTCGGTACGGATCACCTTGCGCCCCATGAAGTCGATCATATCATGGTAATCCTGGGGCACATACATGGTGGTGCCGGACAGGGAAAGCTCGTGCTGCACGAAGTCCGGCAGCAGCGGAATGTTGAATACCTTCTGCAATACACCGATGACCACGATGCGGGTACCGCGGCGAGCCAGAGCCAGGATATTGTTCAGAACGGTGCCTTTCTCGCCCACGCAGTCGTAGAAAACATCGATCTTCTTTTCACTGCCCAGGTATTCGCACAGCTTTTCCTTCAGATCATATTTGGAAACGTCGATTACATCTGTTGCGCCCAGTTCCCTGGCCAGTTCAAGGCGCTTGCCGTCCATATCGGCAATGTACACCTTGCCTGCACCCAGCGCCTTGCAGCTCTGCATGCAGAAGATGCCGATTGGACCCGCGCCGATGACCAGCACGTTTTCGCCGGGCTGGATGTGGCCGCGCTTTGCGCCGTGATAGGCCACGCAGGCCGGTTCCACCATGGCCGCCTCTTCCATGCTCATGGTATCGGGGATTTCGATGGCCATGCGCTGGTCGATGCAGAAGTAATCGCAGTGCGCGCCGTGATCCTCTGCGCCTGCGCACTTCAAATCCTCGCAGAAGTTGTAGATACCTGCCTTGCAGGCGTCACATTCATCGCACACGATGTGCGGGATGACGGTGACGCGCTGGCCGACGCGGTCTGCCGGCACATTCTTACCGACCGCATCAATCACGCCGGAGAGCTCATGGCCCATCACCAGCGGAGAGATTGCATAGGGGTGCAGACCCTTATAGATAGTAGGATCGCTGCCGCAGATGCCGATCTTCTTCACATGGATGCGAACCTGATCATCCGCCGGCTCCGGAATGGGCGCCTGGGTCATTTCCAGTTCATAGGGTTTATTGAGAATAAGCTTGCGCATCATAAGCTCTACTTCCTTTCCTATATCAATCGATTTCAACCGTGCGTCCTTCCTTCCAGGACAGCAATGCGGCAGTGTTCAGCTTATGGGAAAGCACCGTCTCCTCCGGAGTGAAGCAGCCGAAGGAAACCTCCTTGCCCTCCAGTTCCTGGATGAACGCCGCCCACATCTGCAGGATGGCATCCGTAAATCCGAACTCGAAGATGCCGCCGGTGACGGTGGGCGTCATGGGCTTATAGCCCACGTTCACGCGGCACCAGGCCTGTTCCTTTCCCCAGGCCTGGGTATAATGGAAGCCATTGGGATCGTTGGTGTTGAACTTCACCGAGCAGTCCAGGCCGTGAACCTCGATGTACCATTCATTGGTGGATCCCGGCGACATGCGCTTGGTTTCCAGGTACATGGGGAAGCGGTCGCCGTTTTTGTCCTCGGCGTCGATGATCATGGTTGCGTTGTCCCAGGTGCGGCAGGGCACGATTCCGCCCTTGCCGTCCGGGCGCTCCGTAGCGATGTTGGAAAGCGAAGCATACACCCTCTTCGGCATCCAGCCCATGCGGAAGGGCATATGCTGGGTATGGATGCCCAGATCGCCGATACAGCCGTATTCTCCGTTGATCTCCACCATGCGCTTCCAGTTGATGGGCTTGTTCAGATCCATATCGCTGGAATGCTTGAAGCCTGCATGCACCTCGATAATGCGGCCCAGCTTACCCTGACGAATCCAGCTGATCAGTTCCTGGCAGGCGGGATAATACGGGAATTCACTTGCGCAGCGCACAACCACCTCCGGATGCTCGCGCACCGCCTGCATGATTTCCGTATTCTGCTGCATATCCATGCCGAAGGGTTTCTCACCCAGCAGGTGCTTGCCCGCGCGGATGATATCGCAGTAGACCTGGCTGTGCAGGTTATGGGGCAGCGCACAGTAAACCGCCTCCACATCCTGCCGCGCCAGCAACTCCCGGTAATCCTGGGTGACAAAATTGATGGAAGGGAAATTCTTCTG
>JAGBAU010000105.1 GCA_017938785.1 Clostridia bacterium | reverse complement strand
GCCAACTGAGCTACGCCGGCAAATGGTTGCGGGGGAGGGATTTGAACCCTCGACCTCCGGGTTATGAGCCCGACGAGCTACCGGACTGCTCTACCCCGCGACAACGCGTCGTTCTCAACGCAGGATTTATTATAGCACGATTGAACCACGTTTGTCAATAGTTAATTTGGAAAAATTTAAATTCCTTTCGTCCTCATGCTTCCAGCCCAAGAAAACGCTTCATAGCGGCCAGGTTTTCCTCGCCCGTGCGGCGGCCCAATTTATACGCGGTGCGCAGCTTGGCGGCATCATGCTCCACATGCCCCACCTCAAGCGGCGCAGACGGGCGGATTACAAATACCTCGCCCCGGGCTTCCTTTTCCCGGATGTAAGCAGTGGTTTCATTGTAGACCTCATGCCTGCGCGCCATGGTATCCACCACCTTGGGATACTTCCTGAGCGCCCGGCGCATCATGGGAAGCAGCTTATTCTTTCGCTTCACATAGCCGTCCGGCTGGGTGAGGATCACCACGTTGCGGTCATAGCCGATGCTTTCAAAGTATTTCAGCGGCACGGAATCTGCAATGCCGCCGTCCAGCAGCTTATAACCGTCCACCTCCACAATTCGGGAAGCCAGCGGCATGGACGCCGACGCACGAATCCAGAGCATCTCATTCCCATCCCCATGGCTCAGACGGCGATAGACAGCCTCGCCCGTTTCCACATCTGTGCAAACCACATAAAACTCCATGGGGTTCTCCAGGAAGGCCTTGTAATCAAAGGGATCCAGACGTTTCGGAATTTCCAGGTAGCAGAAATCCGCGCCGTACAGATCGCCCGTTTTGATGAGTGAGCGGAAGCTGCAATAGCGGGAATCCGCGCAATACTTGGTATTGTAGCGTACAGTACGCCCTGGCTGTCGTGATTTATAATTGCAGCCAAAGCATGCTCCTGCGGACACGCCGATCATTCCGTCAAATTCGATTCCGTTTTCCATCATCACATCCGTTACGCCGGCCGTGAACAGACCGCGCATCGCGCCGCCTTCCAGAATCAAACCCTTCTTCATGCAGTCTCCCTCCAAAAATAGAATAGGTTATTCTACCATATGTATACGCCAAAATCCAGTATGCATATTTTCCTTATTTCAGGAAAAAATTGACCAAAAAGACCATGGAGGCCGGCATGTTCACATTGTTTTTCCGTGCGGTTCTTCTCTACATTGTGCTCATCGTTACCATGCGCGCGCTGGGCAAGCGCCAGCTGGGTGAGCTGCAGCCCTATGAATTTGCCCTGACCATCCTGCTGGCGGAGATCATCGCCGATCCCATCGGTAGCGTCTCCACGCCCCTGCTCTACGGCCTGCTGCCCGTTGCGGCGGTTGTGGTGGTGCATGGGACCATCTCCATACTCTGCGTGAAATCCGATAAAATCCGCGCTGTGGTTTCCGGCAAACCCACGCTGGTCATCAACCGGGGCGTCATCGACCGCAAAGCGCTGGACGGCCTGTGCCTGAGCCTTTCGGATTTGCTGGAGGGACTGCGCAGCGCAGGCTTTCTGGACCCCGCTGAGGTGGGCACTGCCGTGGTGGAAGCCAACGGTACCATATCCGCCTTTGAAGACGCCTGCAACCGTCCTCCGCGGTCGGGCGAGATGAACCTGCCCACCGGCTACGAGGGTCTGCCCATGATTCTGATCATGGACGGTCGCATCCAGCCCCACAACCTGCGCCAGACCGGAAAGGATGAATCCTGGCTCTGTAGTCTGCTGGATGCACGCGGACTGGCTGCCAAAGCCGTATACCTTGCCAGCCTGGATACGAAGGGCAGCCTGCTTTTGCAGCTGCGGGACGGGCAGGTTCTGCGCATGCAGGCCCTGCAGGAAAGCGAGGTGATCTGGTAATGCGCAAGACGATCTGGATCACGATCCTGACCTTCATTGCCGCCATGAGCGTGTGCCTGCTTACCAAGGTGAACATCAACCGCCTGGTCGTCCACGCCCGCCACCTACGCACCGAAGCCATCGCGGCCATGGACGAGGGCCGGGTACAGCTGGCTGAGGAACGCCTAGTGGAACTGGCCGGATACATCAGCCGAAACCAGGGCTGGCTGGAGATCGTGTGCGACCACGCCGATCTGCATGAAGTCAAGGCCAACATCATTGACGCCCAGGCCAGCATTGAGTTCGGTATCGAGGATGACTTCTACCAGGCCATCTACCGCTTCGGCGAGTGCCTGGAGCACATCGACGACATCGAAAGCATACGTTTCTCCAACCTGTATTGACGGGCGGCCTTTTTTTCGCTATCATAAGCGGAGAAAGGATGGTGGGCATATGAGCGATCTGGAACTGATGCGGGAGGCTCTGCAGGAGGCCCGGTTGGCGCTGGCAGAGGGAGAGCTGCCCATCGGCTGTGTAATCACCCGGAACGGAAGCATCATCGCCCGGGGCCACAACCTGCGGGAGCAAACCAATGACCCCACCGCCCATGCGGAAATTGTAGCCATGCGCCGCGCCGCCGAAGCGCTCAATAGCTGGCGGTTGGAAAATTGCACCTTGTACGTCACCCTGGAGCCCTGCCCCATGTGCGCAGGCGCCATCTCCCAGGCACGGGTTCTGCGCCTCGTATACGGTGCAGCAGATGAACACTACGGCTGTGCGGGCAGCGTATACCGCATCCCGGAGGATCCCGCCTTCAACCACTTCTGCCCCTGCAACGGCGGCATATTGGAAAAAGAGTGCGCCTCCCTTTTGCATGAATTCTTCGAAGACCGCAGAACCTGAATACATAAATTCAGGCTCTTTGTATTTTTATTCATTATATTTGTTCGTTATTCAGGTTTTTAACAATATTTATACACGAATGTGGGATTTCGTCCTTGACTTTCCGGCGTTTCGGCGTATAATTATTCTCATCGACATCAGCAATACCGACCGCAAATGCGGCCTGCGAACAGGAGTACATATTTATGAAGAAGAACAACAACATCAAAAAGATCGTCCTTGCTTATTCCGGCGGCCTGGATACCTCCATTATCATCCCGTGGCTGAAGGAAAACTATGAAGGCTGCGAAGTTATCGCCGTATCCGGCAACGTTGGTCAGGTTGGCGAACTGGACGGCCTGGAGGAGAAGGCCCTCAAGACCGGCGCTTCCAAGCTGTACGTTGAAGACCTGAACAAGGAATTCATTGAAGATGTTGTATTCCCCTGCATGCAGATGGGCGCAAAGTATGAAAACACATACCTG
>JAGBAU010000104.1 GCA_017938785.1 Clostridia bacterium | reverse complement strand
TCATGTCCGTGTGGCCCATGCAGGAAATCACAGAAGAAATATTGGAATTGAGCAGTACAGTTTTACGCATAGTTTTTCTCCCCCTTTGCATCCATTTTAACCCAAGGCGCAGCAAAGGTCAACGTTCATTTTTGCGAATCAGAATCCCTGCCAGATCAGACTGTTACCATCCCCGGCAGTGAACCAGATGGTACCGTCCTCGTAGGCTTCCACGGCGGTGTACTTCATCTCCACCAGGGTATTGCCGTCCTGGTCGATCAGGCCGCAGCGCCAGCCCTCGCCGTAGGCGCTGCCGTCGTACTTCACGCCGTATTCATAAGCATTCTGCTTCTCCCCGGCGAAGATATCGTTATCATAGTTGTCGGGGTTGAAGCTTTCCACCAGGAATGCGCCCTTCTCTCCGGACCAAACCATAGGTGTGATGCGCTGATAATCATCGGATATGCGTTCGCCCTCGTTGTCAATGAGACGGGCCGTTGCCTGGAGACCGTTGCCGTGCCAGGCCACCATACGGGTAGGATAACCATCCGCCAGCACACGATAATAACCGTCTACATTGGTAAATTCACCGCTGTAGTTGCCGGTTTCATCATAGAGCATTTCAAACAGCAGGCTGCCATCCGTCAGCGACCGCAGTTGTTTTCCCCTTCCGCCCACAGAAAGGGTAAACACCGAAGGATTCTCAAACTCTCCGCGGATATAATCCCCCGTTTTTTCCATTTGAAAGATGGTATCCAGGGTTTCGCCGTGCAACACCGTCAAGCCGCCGTCCTTATCCTCACAGAAGAATGGCCGGGGCGTAGTGATACGGAAGCTGTCCGGTTCCGGCCGGGATACGAATTTATACTGCGCCTCCACCACGAAATTGCCCTCACGGTCGATGATACCGCTACCACCCATGCCGCGCCGCACTTCAGCGTATGGACTGTCCATGAACTGTGCATCCTCCAGCAGGGGCTTGTGCCAGACCTGCGCCTGTGCACCATTCTGCAGTAGCGCCAGTTCCGCATCGGTGAGGGTGCAGCAGTACACGCCGCGGCCTGCGTCCATGTAGCCGTCCATCTCGATCCCCTGGGCCGTGCCGGGAATGCGCAGCTGGGCAGCTTCCAGGAAATCCTTGTCCGCGCTCTTTTCATAAATCACCGCGATGTTGGCGTCCAGTTCCCGATAGACGACCATCTGCATGGCGTCATTCTCTGTTTCGAATACCGGACCATCACTGCCGCCTCGTGTGAGTTTGAGCGTCTTGTGCTCTTCCACGGTCTGCTGATCGAAATTGGTGAACAGGCTGTCGCCATCCATGCGCAGCTTGATGCCGTTGATGCGCCAGTACATGTCCCAGCTGTTGTCAAACCTTTCCGTAGGGCGCACGATGGTGTACCAATCGCTGCCGATGTGGCGGTGATTCATCACCAATTCCCCGTTGGTTTCCAATATCACCGGGTTGCGGGCACGCCCCTCAGCGCTGCCGTCGGCCAGATAATCGGCCAGGAAGCTGTTGTATGCGTTGCCGTGCAGGTATTCCGCCAGCAGTTGGTCGGCTTCTTTCCCGGTATGCTCACTGTCCGGCGACCAGCCGAACACGCCGGTGAGCTCCGGCTTCGCAAGCCATGCATCCGAAAAGTGCACCACGATGGTACCACCGCGCACCACAGCCTGCACATCCTCGCCCGCATCTTCGTATGGAAAGCACACCGGGCAGGCATACTTATCAAAGGCCCGGGCCGCTGCTTCGGAGATGGGCACCATATCCTCAGCACCGCTGCAGTTCCGGTTGAAATGATAGTAGAGATCCTCATTACAGGTCCAGAAATCTCCCTGTACATCTGCAAATGCACACGCAGGCAACAGCATCAACACAGCCAGCGCAAGCAGGCCTCCCTTTTTCATGTTCAACCCTCCCATCCACAGGAAATCAAAGGCGCCCCATCTTACGCGCCGAAAAGCTCCGCTGCCTTCTTCATATTCTCCATCACAGGAACCTCAAAGGGGCAGCGCTTTTCGCATGCGCCGCAGCCGATGCATTCGCCCGCCTTGGCGGAAAGCACGGCATAATGCTCGCGCACAGTTTCGGGCATCTCGCCCTGGGCGCGCACAAGGTTCAGGAACTTGGTCACCGTTGCCACATCGATGCCCTTGGGACAGGGTGCGCAGTGGCCGCAGTACATGCAGTGGCCCTTCCAGCTGATTTTGGGCAAGGCCGCCAGGGCTGCTGCGTAATCCGTCTCTTCATCGGAAGCGTCCGCATAGGCGATGCTCTGCTTCAAATCCTCCAGATTGCGTGCGCCGGACATGACGCTTGCCACACCCGGGCGGTCCAGCGCAGAGCGCAGGCACTGGAAGGCGTTGAGGGCCTTGCCCGCCGGGGAATACTTCTCATTGAGTAGGTCTCCGCCGCCGAAGGCCTTCATAACCGTAATGCCCACGCCCAGGCGCTGACAGGTTTCATAGAGCTCCTGGCGATTGGGGTCCATGTTCAGAAGCGGCGCTGCATAGCTCTTTTCCGCCCACAGATCCTCCACCACCTCGGTGCCGGGCAGCAGGTCGTAGCAGGGGTTCACACTGAACATCAATACATCCACCAGCCCGCTGTGCACGGCCTTCAACGCCGCCTCCGGGTTGTGGCTGGAAACGCCGATGCAGCCGATCTTGCCTTCCTTTTTGAGCTGAAGCGCATATTCCATCACTTCGCCCTTTTCAATGGAATCCCATTCCGCAGGCGAATCCACATAATGGATCATGCCGATTTCCACATGGTCGGTCTGCAGGCGTTCAAGCTGGTCCTCGAAGGCTTCCTGCACCTCGGACAGCTTGCGGGTGCGCTTGTACTGGCCGTCGGTCCAGATGGCGCAAAGGTGGGCCTGGAGCACAAACTTCTCCCTGCGTCCCGCCAGCGCCTTGCCCAAGCCGCTTCTCATCTCCGGGTTGGGCGAATACAGGTCGATGCAGTTCACGCCGCCCGCTTCCATCATATCTATAAAGGCACGGATTTCATCGTCGGTCTTCTCCATGAAGCCCTCACAGCCCATGCCGATTTCGCTCACCTTCAGGCCGGTGCGGCCGAGAATACGATATTTCATAGTTTTCTCTCCTTTATCAGGGCAGCGCCACGCCCACGCCGCAGGCCGGGCACAGTTTCTTTTCAAATTCCAGCGCCGTCATCAGTTGTAATTCTACGGTTTCTCCCTCTATCTTGGAGCAATCGGACTTGATATGGAAACAGGCGTCCGCCTTGGATGCATGCACAATTTCGTCCCGGGACAGGATGCGCAGTTCCGTCACCGGCGCAGCCACCCGGTCAGGGGCGTCCGCAGGGCCGCTTCTGAGTGCAATCGCGCCCACGCCCAGCGCAACGCACAGGCAGGCGGCCATGGAAATCAAACGGAAGGTTTGTTTGCGGCGGCGTTCATGGGCATGAATGCGGGCAAAGGCCAGCTGTACGCCCTCGTTCACCGACTGGGGGACATTTGCATAGACGCTGTCCCAGTTTTCATTTCTCAGGGCGTCAAATTCTTCAATCCGATTCATGTTTTAGCAACCTCCCCAGCATTTTCCGTGCTGTTCGCATACGTTCCCGCAATCGTCCCTCGGGGATTTCCAGCATTCCCGCAATGGTTCGCGTGGGATAATCTTCCATATAATAGAGCACAATCGGCAGCCGGTATTTATCCGGTAATTCTGAAAGCGCCGCCTCCAGTTCCGTTTTGCCGCTCTTATTCTGCGGCTGACGCATCTCCTCGATGCTTGCCTCCACCGCCATCTTCTGTTTCATGGCTTTACGCTGGAGATTGCGGCATTCGTTTACGGTGATGCGGGTGATCCATGTTTTGAAGCTGGCCATATCCCTCAGTTGATGCCGCTTCACCCAGCCCTGGAACACCGCTTCCTGCACCGCATCGGCGCAATCATGCTCGTTATTCAGTATGGAGCGCGCCACCCTGTACAGGGCAGGCACGCACTCTGTAATTCGTCTTTGGTATTCCCGTTCATCCATGAAACCCTACTCACTCCCGTTTCACTTATATTGACGCAATAAATACGGATTTTGTCAGATTTCCATATAATTAAATTTCTGCACCGGTTTAAAATCCCCTCTGTGCAGTGCGTATAAATTTCCCCGGTTAATTTTTTGCGGATTTCAGTGATTGACAAATGCGGGATATCTGTGCTAAAATTCTTTCAACAACCGAAAATCATTTCAAAGACGATGACGAAGACGGTCGAAGCGTACGCTTCCAGAGAGTCGGTGGTTGGTGCGAACCGATGGCAGAAACTTCACAGACCTATCACTTCCGAGTTGAAGCCCTGAAAATTCGTTGATTAGGGGCTTACGTGAATGCTGCGTAAATGCATAGGGCTTGTTGGAGCCCGATGAGCGGCGATTTTATATCGCAATTTGAGTGGTACCGCGAGTGTGCTATACACCCGTCTCAAAGCAAAAGCTTTGGGACGGTTTTTTTATTTAAAATCCAATGGAAGGAAGGACCAAATTATGAACAACACCTTCAATCAGCTTCAGGAAATCGCTCTTCGTATCCGTGATATGCGCGAGATTCTGGGTCTGTCCATTGCTGAAATGGCAGTCAACACCGGCCTGGATGAGCAGACCTATGTGCAGTACGAAAGCGGCACCGTAGATCTTCCCTTCACCTTTATTCATAAGTGTGCACAGACCTACGGCATGGAGATTACCGAGCTGCTGGAAGGCTACAGCGCCCATCTTTCCAACTATGCCGTTACCCGCAAGGGCAAGGGCATCACCACCGCCAAGGAGGATGGCATCACCATCCAGAACCTGGCGCCCATGTTCCGCAACAAGCTGGCTGAACCCTATTGGGTAAAGTATGAATATAAGCCCGAGCTGCAGGACCAGCCCATCCACACCGTCACCCACTCCGGCCAGGAATTCAACCTGGTTATAGAAGGTACGCTGATGGTCCGCATCGGCGATAAGGTGGAAACCCTGCATGAAGGCGATTCTATTCTCTTCAATTCTTCCACTCCCCACGGCGAAATCGCCGTAGGCGGCAAGGACTGCACCTTCCTGGCTATGGTTCTGCCGGGCGAAGAGGTTCCCGAGAAGGAAATCCGCAAGACCTTCGTTCCCGGCCGCAAGGAACAGCCCCTGTTTGTGGAGCAGTTCGTGGAATGCATCGAGGACGAAAACGGTGCGCTGGAAACCATCAAATTCAAGAACGAAGACAAGTTCAACTTCGCCTTCGACATCGTGGACGCCATCGCAGACAAGTATCCTGACAAGCTGGCCATGCTGCATCTGGACGTCAACCAGAACGAACGCCGCTTCACCTTCAAGGATATGAAGCGTCTCTCCGCCCAGGCCGTCAACTATTTCCGCTCCCTGGGCATCGAGCGCGGCGACCGCGTGCTGGTGATCCTCAAGCGCCACTGGCAGTTCTGGCCGGTCATGCTGGCCCTGCACAAGCTGGGCGCCATCCCGATCCCCGCCACCAACCAGCTGGTCGCCCATGACCTGGAATACCGCTTCAATGCAGCCGGCGTCGCTGCCGTACTGTGCACCGCAGACGGCGATGTTGCCCATCAGGTCGACCTGGCCATGCCCACTTCCCCCACCGTCAAGGTTCGCATCATCGTGGGCGGCGCACGCGAGGGCTGGCACAACTACGATACCGAGAGCCTGCTCTTCACCCATAAGTACGACCGTCCGGCCGACGCCCCCTGCGGTGAGGACCCGATGCTGATGCTCTTCACCTCCGGCACCACCGGCTATCCGAAGATCGCCACCCACAACCACAAGTACGCCCTGGGCCACTTCATCACTGCGAAGTACTGGCACTGCGTACAGCGCGACGGCCTGCACCTGACCATCTCCGATACCGGCTGGGGCAAGGCGCTGTGGGGCAAGTTCTACGGCCAGTGGATGTGCGAAGGCGGCGTATTCACCTATGACTTCGACCGCTTTGACGCCGCACAGATCCTGCCCATGTTCGCAAAGTACAGAATCACCACCTTCTGCGCGCCGCCCACCATGCTGCGCATGCTCTGCAAGCAGGATATCAGCAAGTATGACCTGTCCTCCATCAAGCACATGACCACCGCAGGCGAGGCCCTCAACCCCGAGGTATACCGCTTGTTCGAAGAAAAGACCGGCCTTCAGATCATGGAAGGCTTCGGCCAGACCGAAACCACCCTGTCCATCGCCAACCTGGTTGGCCGCAACCACAAGGTCGGTTCCATGGGCCGTCCCACTCCCCTGTATGACGTCTGCCTGATGGACGGCGACGGCAATCCCGTTGCTCCCGGTGAGAACGGCGAAATCTGCATCCGCGCCAAGGATGGCGAAAGACCCTGCGGCCTGTTCATGGGCTACTACAAGGGCGACGTCCTCGACCAGGAAAAGACCGACGAAGTTCTGCACGACGGCTGGTACCACACCGGCGACGTTGCCTGGCAGGATGAAGACGGCTTCCTGACCTACGTCAGCCGCGTGGACGACGTCATCAAGTCCTCCGGCTACCGCATCGGACCCTTCGAAATCGAATCCGTCATCATGGAGCTGCCCTATGTGCTCGAATGCGGCGTAAGCGCTGCTCCCGACGAGGTACGCGGCCAGGTCGTCAAGGCCAGCATCGTGCTCGCCAAGGGTACCGAACCCACTGAAGAGCTCAAGAAGGAAATCCAGAACTACGTCAAGGAACACACCGCGCCCTACAAGTATCCCCGCATTGTTGTATTCCGTGACGAGCTGCCCAAAACCATCAGCGGTAAGATCCAGCGTAACAAACTTTAACATTCGTCGCCGAAAATGTTCGGACCATACCAAACATTTTTCATTGACAAACGGTTTGAAATGCGGTAATATGGTTGTAATCGAAAAGTGATGACGGAGAATGCCAGGGCTGATCCCGTTTCAGAGAAGTGGCGGTTGGTGCAAGCCACAAACGCGGACGCCGGACGCATCTGTATCTCCCGAGCCGGAAGGAAGAAAGCTTTCAGCCAGTAGACCCTTCCCGTGAATGCTGCGTGAATGCAAAGGACTTGTTGGAGTCCGATGAGTGGCGATATCCATCGCAATTTGAGTGGTACCGCGGGCATTGTTATTAACGCTCGTCTCAAAGATTTTCTTTGCGGCGGGCGTTTCATATTTTCATCCCCCCGAAGGAGTATCAAATGGATTTTAAACGCATCACGCTGCTCTCCGGTCACTACGGAAGCGGCAAAACCAACATCGCCGTGAACCTTGCTTTCCTATTAAAGAAGGAACATGAGCGTGTGGCGATTGCGGATATCGATATTGTAAACCCCTACTTCCGCACCAAGGACTCCGAGGGCGACCTTCAGGCGGCAGGCATCCGGGTGATTTCCTCGGAATTCGCCAACACCAACGTGGATCTTCCAGCGCTGCCCTCCGATATTTACTCCATCACCGAGGACCACGGCCTCACCGCCATCATAGACGTGGGCGGCGACGACCGCGGCGCGCTGGCACTGGGCAGATGGCGCGACGCCATCCTGGAAGAGGACAACTACGAAATGCTGCTGGTTGTCAACCGCTTCCGCCCCCTGACCCGCACCCCCGAGAGCACCATCGAAGTCATGCGCGAAATTGAATTCGCCGCAAAGATGAACTTCACCGGCGTGGTCAACAATTCCAACCTGGGTGAGGAAACCACCGCAGAGGACGTGCTCTCCTCCATGGAATATGCAGAGGAAATCTGCAGGCAAACCGGCCTTCCGCTCAAGATGACCTGCGTACATGCGCATCTCTATCCTGAGCTGAAAGATAAAATCGACAATCTCTTCCCGCTGACCCTTCAGCGGAAAATCAAATAACCGAAGAAAAGAGGTAAAAAACATGGCAAAGCTGACTTTTCAGACGGACCGTTGCAAGGGCTGCGGCCTGTGCGTAAGCGCCTGCCCCAAGGGCCTGATCGAACTGGCAAAGGACAAGATTAATCAGAAGGGCCATCATCCGGCAGAACTGACCAAGCCGGAAGAATGCGTAGGCTGTGCTTCCTGCGCCATCATGTGCCCCGACTGCATCATCGAAGTAGAAAGGTAAGGATAAAATCATGGCTGAAAAGGTATTGATGAAGGGCAACGAGGCCATCGCAGAAGCCGCGATCCAGGCCGGCTGCCGTCACTATTTCGGTTATCCCATCACGCCCCAGACGGAAGTAGCTGCATATATGGCCAAGCGCATGCCCAAGATCGGCGGCATCTTCCTGCAGGCTGAAAGCGAAATCGCTGCAATCAACATGGTATACGGCACCGCTTCCACCGGTCATCGCGTCATGACCTCCTCCTCCAGCCCGGGAATCTCCCTGAAGGCTGAAGGTCTTTCCTACATCGCAGGTGCAGACCTGCCCTCCCTGGTGATCAACGTTCAGCGCGGCGGCCCCGGCCTGGGCGGCATCCAGCCCTCCCAGTCCGACTACTATCAGGCCACCCGTTCTGCCGGCCACGGCGACTTCCATATGATCGTTCTGGCCCCCGCAAGCGTTCAGGAAATGGCAGACATGACCATCAAGGGCTTCGACCTGGCTGACAAGTACCGCATGACCTGCATGCTGCTGGCCGACGGTACCCTGGGCCAGATGATGGAACCCGTTGAGATCAAGTCCGTGGAAGCCAAGGAATTCGATAAGTCCTGGGCCACCACCGGCACCAGGATGGAGCGCAAGCACAACGTGGTCAACTCCCTGAGCCTGGATCCCTATGAGCTGGAGAAGTTCAACTTCGCCCGCTTCGACCGCTACAAGACCATCGAAGAGAACGAGGTCATGTACGAGGAATACATGATGGAAGACGCTGAAATCTGCGTCGTAGCCTTCGGCATCGCATCCCGCGTGGCCAAGAACGCCATCAGCGAAGCCCGCAAGCAGGGCGTGAAGGTCGGCCTGATCCGTCCCATCACCCTGTGGCCCTTCCCCAAGAAGGTTCTCAAAGCTGCAGCCGAAAAGTGCACCCAGTTCATCTCCGTCGAGCTGAACATGGGCCAGATGATCGACGATGTGCGCGCCGCCATCGAGTACAAGCGCCCCGTCACCCTGTGCAACCGCGCAGGCGGCGTGATTCCCAGCGCCGAACAGGTTTACAACCAGATCATGGAAGCTGCAAAAGGAGGTGCCCAGTAATGGCAGTCGTATTCAAGAAACCCCATGCACTGACCGATGTACCGCTGCACTATTGCCCCGGCTGCACCCACGGCATCGTGCATCGTCTGGTCGCCGAAGCCATTGACGAGCTCGGCATCGAAGGCAAGACTGTCGGCGTAGCCCCCGTTGGCTGCTCCGTATTCGCATACAACTATTTCAACTGCGACATGGTTGAAGCCGCCCACGGCCGTGCACCGGCTGTTGCCACCGGCATCAAGCGCGCCCTGCCCGAAAATGTGGTCTTCACCTATCAGGGCGACGGCGACCTGGCCTCCATCGGCACCGCCGAAACCGTGCACAGCGCAGCGCGCAACGAAAACATCACCATCATCTTCATCAACAATGCCATCTACGGCATGACCGGCGGCCAGATGGCCCCCACCTCCCTTCCCGGACAGGTCACCCAGACCTCTCCCTATGGCCGTGACACCAACCATTGCGGCTTCCCGGTGAAGGTTTGCGAAATGCTCTCCCAGCTGGACGGCCCCGAGTATCTGGAGCGCGTTGCCGTGAACAACGTCAAGAATGTCCGCGCCGCCAAGAAGGCCATCAAGAAGGCCTTCCAGAACCAGATCGAAGGTAAGGGCTTCTCCCTGGTCGAGGTTATCTCCTCCTGCCCCACCAACTGGGGTATGACTCCCCAGAAGGCACTGGAGTGGATCGATGAAAAGATGATCCCCTACTATCCCCTGGGCGTCTACAAGGACAGAAGCGCAGCAAAGGAGGAAAAATAATATGACTCATTCCTTCCTGATCGCAGGTTTCGGCGGACAGGGCCTCCTGTTCGCAGGTAAGTTCCTGGCCATCAAGGGTATGAACGAGGGCAAGGAAATCTCCTGGCTCCCCAGCTACGGCCCGGAAATGCGCGGCGGTACCGCCAGCTGCTCCGTCATCGTGAGCGATGACCCCGTCGGCTCCCCCATCGTTGACCATCCCGACGTGCTGATGGTCATGAACCTGCCCTCCCTGGATAAGTATGAAAAGGCAGTCGCCCCCGGCGGCATGATCTTCCTGGATTCCAGCCTGATCGGCCGCAAGGTTGAGCGCACCGATGTGAAGGTGTTCTACATCCCCGCCACCAAGATGGCCGGCGAGCAGGGCGTTTCCACCCTGGCCAACATGATTCTCACCGGCAAGATTCTCAAGGAACTGGGTGAGTTCGACGAGGAAAGCATCAAGAGCGCCCTGAACAAGGTCGTATCCGCAAAGCATCCCGAAATGTTCGATTTCAACATGAAGGCGCTGGCTCTGGGCCGCGACTACGCAGAATAATTGAATCGAGGAAATTACCATGCTGAATATTCGCATTGAAAAGACCACTGCTCCCAAGGCAAAGCCCGCAGATGAATCCAAGCTGGGCTTCGGTAAGATCTTCTCCGACCATATGGCTCTGATCGACTGGAACAAGGAAGAAGGCTGGACCAATGCCCGCATCGTTCCCTTTGCCAACTTCTCCATCCATCCGGCAAGCACCTGCCTGCACTACGGCTCCGAAATTTTTGAGGGTCTGAAGGCATACCGCACCGCCGACAACAAGATCCAGATGTTCCGTCCCATGGAGAATGCCAAGCGCATGATGAACTCCTCCGAGCGCCTGTGCCTGCCCCAGCTGCCCGTTGAGGATTTCCTCCAGATCACCGAAGAACTGGTCAAGGTCGATGCAGACTGGGTTCCCCACTCCGAGGGCACCAGCCTCTACATCCGCCCCTTCCTGCTGGGCAATGACGAAACCCTGGGCGTGCACGCCGTGCACAACGCCACCTTCGCCATCATCACCGGCCCCGTGGGCGCCTACTATGCAGAAGGCATCAACCCCGTATCCATCATGATCGAGGACGAGGATGTTCGTGCGGTTCGCGGCGGCACCGGCTATGCCAAGTGCGGCGGCAACTACGCAGCTTCCAACCGTGCTGGTGAGCGCGCCGCCCAGAAGGGCTACAGCCAGGTTCTGTGGCTGGACGGCGTTGAGCGCAAGTACATCGAAGAAGTCGGCGCCATGAACGTCATGTTCAAGATCAACGGCGAAATCATCACCCCCGAGC
>JAGBAU010000103.1 GCA_017938785.1 Clostridia bacterium | reverse complement strand
TTCCCATTTCATGGGCCTTGTTCACCAGGTATTTCAGGTCCTCGGGCTTGCCGAACCAGGAGGAGGCAGCGAAGAAATTGGACACCTGATAGCCGAAGGAGCCGTAGTAGGGATGTTCCATAATCGCCATCAGCTGGATGGTGTTATAGCCGGCCTTCTTCACCTTGGGCAGCACCAGATCGGCAAATTCGCGATAGGTGCCCACCCTGCCCTCCTCCTGGGCCATACCCACGTGGGCTTCATAGATGAACAGACTGTTTTCGCCCTTGAAGTTTTCATCGGTCCACTCAAAGACCTTGCCCTCGTCCACAACCTCGGCGCACCAGGTGATGGTTTCCTTATCCTGCACCACACGGCGGGCATAGAGCGGAACATGGTCAGTGCGGGTCATGTTGGCATCCACGACGGTCTTCACCTTGCAGCCGTCCCACAAGGCGTCCTCGCCCTCCAGGATGATCTCCCAGTTGCCGTTTTCCAGTTTCTTCAGGGGATGGCTGGTGGGATTCCAGTCGTTGAATTCACCCATCAAATAGAGCTGGTAGGCACTGGGGGCCCATTCGCGATACACCCAGCCGCCCTCGATGCGGTGGAAGCCGAAATAGCGGTGTGCATTTGCGAAATCCACAAGCTTGCCGCCGTCGGGCATCAGATTCTTCTTGGCGTAATGATACAGCGCCATGCGCAGGTCGATATCGCCCGCAAAAGGCTGCAACTGTGGATTCAATTCCAATACTCTGTACATTTGAAAACCTCCCGTTTGCGAACTATAACTAAATTCTGTCCGGATTCCAAAGACAAAACCCGGTCGGGACGATGCTGGTTCCATCGCCCTGACCGGGAAACAATTATGCCTTGCAGAGTTCTTCCGCCAGGGCTTCAATCTGGGCCCTGCTCTCGTCGTTGAGGGCGGACATGATCTTAACCGTGGGCTCCAGGAAGGTAATTTCCTTGCTGCCTTCCAGCATGGCGCGCATGGTCTTTGCAGCGGTGGGCGCCCAGGAGCCGTTCTCCATCAGACCGATGGTGCGCTTCTGGTAGCTGCGCTCAGTGAGGTGATGGATGAACTCCTTCATGAAGGGGAAGATATCGTTGTTGTAGGTGGTGGTTGCCAGAACCAGCTTGCCGTAGCGGAACGCATCCTCAACGGCTTCGGCCATATCGTCGCGGGCTAGGTCGGTGACGCTCACCTTGGGGCAGCCCTTTTCCGTAAGCTTTTCAGCCAGCAGCTCGACAGCTTCCTTGGTATGGCCGTAGACGGAGGTATAGGCGATCACAACGCCCTCGCTCTCCACCCTGTAGGAAGACCAGATATCGTAGAGGTTCAGGTAATAGCCCAGGTTTTCGGTGAGCACGGGACCGTGCAGGGGGCAGATGATCTGAATGTCCAGGCCTGCGGCCTTCTTGAGCAGAGCCTGCACCTGCGGGCCATACTTGCCGACAATGCCGATGTAATAGCGGCGGGCTTCGCATGCCCAGTCCTCATCCGCATCCAGTGCGCCGAACTTACCGAAGCCGTCTGCGGAGAAGAGCACCTTATCGGTGGAATCGTAGGTCACGATAACTTCCGGCCAGTGCACCATGGGCGCGGTGACGAAGGTGAGCACATGCTTGCCCAGTTCCAGGATAGCGCCCTCGCCCACCACAATACGACGGTCGGCGAAATCATCGCCGAAGAAGTTCTTCATCATGACGAAGGCCTTGGCGGAAGAAACGATGGTTGCTTCCGGATAGGCAGACATGAAGTTGGCGATGTTGGCGGAGTGGTCGGGTTCCATGTGCTGAACCACCAGGTAGTCCGGCTTACGGTCGCCCAGGGTGGCGGTGATGTTGGCGAACCATTCATCCTTGAAGTTCTTGTCTACGGTATCCATAATGGCAATCTTTTCATCGATGATGGCATAGGAATTGTAGGCCATGCCGTTGGGAACCACATACTGGTCCTCGAAGAGGTCCACCTGATGATCGTTCACGCCGATGTACTTGATGTCATTGGTAATCATAATTGCTTTCACCTCAGCATATTTATCGTTTCAATTCTACCACAAACGGGGTAAATAAACAATAGAGGAAAACACAGCTTTTCAAAAGAATCCCGAAACCTCCCTTCAGGAGTTTACGGGCCGCGCAACCCCGCTTCGCGGCGGTTCGCTATTCTTAAAAATATCGCGGCCATGCCGCCGGAACGGAGTACCCATGAAGCAGTTCAGCGAAAAAATATATCTGAAACTCATCCCGCCCACGGAGGAAGACCCCAGGAGCCTTCAGAAGCGTTTTGTTGAAGCGCTTGAAGAAGATGGCTACCCGGACGCCAAACTCACGCTGAGAGCCCTGCGCAGCCTTGAGCGCGCCTGCATCGCCGGGGATTACGGCGTCACTGCGGAAATCGTGCTCTTCGACGGCAGCATTCAGGTATTCGGCGTCGAACCCGGCGACATGCGCTCCAGCCGTTTCGGCATCGCCGTGGACTACGGCTCCACCACCATCATCATGCAGCTGGTGAACCTGAACACGGGAGAAGTTGTGCGCCAGGCAAGCGTGCCCAACGGCCAACATGTCTACGGCACGGACATCCTCACCCGCATCACCTATGCCATGGAAGCGGAAGAACATGCGGATGATTTGAGAAATGCCACGCTGGAGAGCTTCAACGCACTGCTTGAGCAGCTGGGCGAGGAAAGCGGCGTTAATCTGCGCAGCCTTCCGGTGATGATCATTTCCGGCAATACGGCCATGGTTCACTTCCTGCTGGGGCTCAATGCATGGACGGTATTCGCCTCCCCCTACGCTCCGGTGACCATGAACCCCGGCTGGATGTGGGGGTGCGAGCTGGGCATGGACTTCGAAGGCGCCGTATACTTCATTCCAGCCGCATCGAATTATGTGGGCGGAGACATCGTCAGCGGACTGCTCACCATGGATTTCTACAAGAAGGACGGCCTCGGCGTGTTCTTTGACATCGGTACCAACGGCGAGCTGGTCATCGGCAACCGCGATTTTCTGCTGGCAGGCGCAGGCGCGGCAGGTCCGGCACTGGAGGGCTACATCAGCCGCTACGGCACCCGTGCGAAAGATGGCGCCATCGACAGCGTACATATTTCGGACAGCAGGCTTCACTACACCACCATCGGCAATGCGCGGCCCATCGGCATCTGCGGCTCCGGCATCATCGACCTGGTGGCACAGCTGCGCCTGAACGGCTGGATCAATATCGCCGGAGAGCTGAACCCGGATGCCTCCGATCAGATCATCTTCATTGAAGAAGATCAGCAGTACGCTGTGGCCTATGCATCTGCCGAAGAATCCGAAAGCGGTGAAATGCTCTATTTCTCCCAGACGGATATCAAGCAGTACCTCGAAACCAAGGCAGCCGCCCATACTATGGTGGATTGCCTGCTGGAAGCAGTTGGCTGCGAAGAAGGCGATATCGACCGCTTCTACCTGTCCGGCGCGTTCAGCGCCCATTCGAACCTGGAGTCTGCCATTGCAGTGGGTATCTTCCCCGACCTGCCCAGGGAGAAATTCATGCTGATCGCTAACTCATCGCTGGAGGGAGCGCGCACGCTGCTGCTGGACATGAGCCGCATGGAGGATGTGGAACGACTTTCCGAGGAGATGCACTGCGTACAGTTTGCATCCATCCCGGACTTCCTGATCCGCATGTATGCCGCATTGTTCATCCCCCATACGGATATGAACCGCTATCCCAGCATTGTAAACCATCTGAAGAAAGCTGGTCTGCCAGTATAGTCAAAAATGCGCTGCATTTTGCAGCGCATTTTTTTATTTGTGGGTCTTTTCCATCAGTTCGCGAACCTCTTCCGATCCGGCGAGCACAGGAGACACGATGCAGGCCACAATCACGCCCACGGTGCCCTGGCCGATATTGCCCAGGATGCCGCCGGCTGCGGCCATGCCCATGCCCATCAGCACGCCTTCATAGAAGAAGTATCCAAGTATCATGAACGCTTCCGCCAGGACCCCGGCGATGATCATGGTTGCCAGCGCGCCCCTTCCCCCGCGCTTCGCGCCGAAGCGGCGGTAGATCAGCGCGGCGATCAAAGCAACTCCCGCCTTGATTACCAGCGTGCCGGGTGCATAGGAGATATATCCAGCCAGGATATCCGCAAGGCCGGAGCCCAGTCCCGCTGCACAAACCGCACAGACGGGATGCATGAGAAACGCACAGATCAGGATGATGCCATCGCCCAGGTTGGCATAACCGCCGGTGGCAGGAATCGGAATCTGCACCACCATGGTCGCGACGCAGATCAGCGCCGCAAACAGCGCGGTGATCACGATTTTGAAAGTGGATGCATGCTTCATAATCACATTCCTTCTTTCTATCAGGCCGGAAGCTTACAGTTCAAACTTCGGCAGGCGGTCCAGGGACTTCTGAATCTCCTCGTCGGTAGGAATGTAGTTTTCCATCTGGCCGTTGTGGAACTTTTCATAGGCGTACATATCGAAGTAGCCTGTGCCGGTGAGGCCGAAGAGGATGGTCTTCTGCTCGCCGGTTTCCTTGCACTTCAGGGCCTCGTCGATGGCCACCTTGATGGCATGGCTGCTTTCCGGTGCAGGCAGGGTGCCTTCCACGCGGGCAAACATCTCAGCAGCTTCGAACACCTCGGTCTGGGGCACGCTGCGGGCTTCCATCAGGCCGTCATCATAGAGCTGGGAGAGGATGGAGCTCATACCGTGGTAGCGCAGGCCGCCGGCGTGGTTGGGTGCAGGAATATAGCCGCTTCCCAGGGTGTACATCTTCTGCAGGGGACAGATCTTGCCGGTATCGCAGTAATCGTAGGCATACTTACCACGGGTCAGGCTCGGGCAGGAGGAAGGTTCAACAGCGATGAACTTGTAATCCTTTTCGCCGCGGATCTTTTCGCCCATGAAGGGGGCAATCAGGCCGCCCAGGTTGGAACCGCCGCCGGCGCAGCCGATGATGACATCCGGTTCAATGCCATACTTATCCATGGCAGCCTTGGTCTCCATGCCGATGATGGTCTGGTGCAGCAGAACCTGGTTGAGCACGCTGCCCAGCACGTAGCGGTAGCCCTCGGTCTGGGTGGCCTTTTCAACAGCTTCAGAGATGGCGCAGCCAAGGCTGCCGGAGGTGCCGGGATGCTCAGCCAGAATCCTGCGGCCAACCTCGGTCTCCATGGACGGAGAAGGCGTGACGGACGCGCCGTAGGTACGCATCACTTCGCGGCGGAAGGGCTTCTGCTCATAGGAGCACTTGACCATATAAACCTTGCAGTCCAGATCGAAATAGCTGCATGCCATGGAAAGGGCCGTACCCCACTGACCGGCGCCGGTCTCGGTGGTTACGCCCTTGAGGCCCTGCTGCTTGGCATAATAGGCCTGTGCAATAGCGGAATTGAGCTTATGGCTGCCGCTGGTGTTGTTGCCTTCGAATTTGTAGTAAATGTGTGCCGGGGTTTGCAGCTTCTCCTCCAGGCAGTAGGCGCGCACCAGGGGAGCGGGACGATACATCTTATAGAAATTGCGGATGGGTTCCGGAATCTCGATAAAGGCGTTGGTCTCGTCCAGCTCCTGGCGGGCCAGTTCCTCGCAGAATACGCCGGAGAGCTTTTCCAGGGTGATGGGCTTCATGGTGTCCGGATCCAGCAGCGGAGCCGGTTTATTCTTCATATCGGCACGCAGGTTATACCATGCCCTGGGCATCTCCGATTCTTCCAAATAAATCTTGTAAGGGATGGGTTCATGCTTCATGGGTTTGCTTTCCTTTCGTATGCATCCGGCAGATTGCCGGAATTCTTTTATTTCAATTCCTGCGTCAGGCAGGCTTGCGGGCAATGATGAACCATGTGGTTCCATGGTTTTCCGCATCGCTGAGCAGCTGGTCGGCGCACTGAAGCACCTCAAACCCGCTCTTGCGCAGCAAATCGCAGATCATTTCAGGCTCGTGCACAACCTCGGTGATGTTCTCCTCAAACTGCAGTTCTCCGTTCTCATAGACGGACGTCTTCAGGTTGATGACGCCCTCGCTGTTGCGGGTAATCAGAAACTGCGCGCGGGTGGTTGCATCATAATCCAGGTCGAAGGGTTCGCCCGGATTGACTTCACCCTCGTTCAGAATATCAAAGACAAAATGTCCACCTTTCTGCAGGTAGGCGTATACATTGTCAAAGATTCTTTTAAGATCATCAGGTTCAATGATGTGGTTCAGGGCGTCTCCAGTGCAGGTCACCAGGTCGAATTTCTTTTCCGGACGGTAGGTGATCATGTTGGCCACATCGTAATGAAGCTCAGGTTTGCTCCGGCGGGCGATGTCTATCATGTTCTCAGACAGGTCCATGCCGGATGCGTCAATTCCCGCTTCATAGAGGGTTTCGCACAGCACGCCGGTGCCGCAGCCCAGATCCAGGCTGTTCTTTACCTCCACATTGTTCCTGCGCAGCCATTCAAGCAGCTGTTCGCCGAAGGCGCGGGGAAAATAATTCCAGCCGAATTCATTGTACACCTTGCAGAATGCACTTCCGTACATCGTTCTTCCTCCGTTGTTCTCAACTGCCAAAGCGCCTGCCCATCTTCCTCAGGGAGCTCTGCAAGGATTTCTTGTGCCTGCAAAGCTTTTCCTGGCAATGAGCGCAGGCCAGGGACTGGTTGTATTCCTCATAGAACCATTCGGGGTGCATTCTGTAGCGGATTTCCCACTTTACCAGCAGGCCAAGGCTCAGCGCCACAAGGCTCCAACTCCAGAAGCCGCCCACGAAGATCAGAGGTGTGAACATCATGGCGAAATCCCAGTTGTAAATGCGGCAGGTACCGCAGCACTTGTTCTTCATGAACCATTCCTGGAAGGGACAGAAGAACAGGATACAGATCATATCACAAACCGAATAAACCAGGCTGATGAGCACCAGAATGCCCTTGTCAATCCAGCCGATCTTATACACAATGCCAATGACACCATTCAGCAGTATCCAGGCCAGGGCGACCAGCAGCGTGGAGCGCGCATCGTTGGGCCGCTTTCCCGGGTTATTTCTGGGAATGTAATTGTGCGCAAACACCTTCTGGCATCCCATGCTTTCCAGCTTGCTGGGGAAAAAGCGCAGCGCCATCTCGATCGCAAACACAATCCAGATGAACCCTTTCACCGGCGAACGCTGGGCCATCCTGCCCATATTTTCGCCGCCGAGGCGTGCAAAGATATAATCAATCACGGCCGCAAGGAGAATCAGGGAACGAAATACCAGCTTGAAGTAGTGCATTGCCGAAATCTTTGAAATCCTGATTCGCCGTTTGCGCTCCGGCGACGTATGTTCTTTCACGGAAAGCTCTCCTCCAATCACAATCCGGGCCAGCTCCGATTGAACCATTGACCTCTATTATAGCGCATATTTGCAATATGTTCAATCCGACAGTTTGAACCAAAAATTCAGAAACCGCAGGATTTTTCATACTAAGTTGCAAAATCCTGCGGCAAAGATCACTTTATTTGAGGATCGACTGAACCACGATGCAGCCCGGACCACCATGGGTCATCAGCGCCGGCGAGAGTGCAAGGACCTCAATTTCCGCTGCGGGAATGCGTTCACCGATCTGCTTGGCGATGGCCTGCGCCTTATCGGACGTACCCGCGTGGCTGACGCTGATCAGGTGGTTTTCGCCCACCTCCTCCGCCTCAAGGCGCTGAAGTATGGTTTCGATGGCGGACTTCCAGGTCCGCTTCACAGAAACAGGTGTGATTCTGGTCTTATCCTTCGTCTGGGTAAGCACCGGCAGCAAACGCAGCGCGCCGCCGATTCTTGCTGCCAGCGGCGTAAGCCTGCCGCTTCGCTTCAGGAACTCGAAATCGGCCGGAATTACGAAAGACATGGAGGATTCGATGCTCACATCCAGCGCATCCAGGATAGTTCGGACGTCCAATCCCTGCTCTTTCAGGGAGCGGGCCTTCTTTGCCAGATAGCGCAGCGGGCCCGCCAGGCTTTTGGAATTGACGATATGGATATGCGCGTTGTTTTCGATACTGTTTCGGGCAGCCATGGCCGTCTGGTAACCGCCGGAAAGGCCGTCCGCCACGGTCAGGAGGATGATCTCCTCATCGCATCCCTCCAAAACCTCCAACACATCGCCCAGGGACGGCTGGGAGGACTTGGGTACGCCGCCCGCCTCCACAAGGCGCAGGAACTCCGCACTGTCAATCTCCACAAAATCCTTATAGCTGCGGTCATCGATCAGCACGCCCACCGGCAGGATGGTGATTCCCAGTTCCCTTCCCTCTTCCGGGGAAAAGAGCGTTGCAGTATCAGCAATAATCTTCATATGCGTTTATTTATCCTCATCGACTTAATAAGCCATACAACCGATTATAGTTTTGATTTCCAGATTTCAGGTTATTCAGAACCCGATCATATTGTAACACACTTCCATTCCCCTGTCAAAGCTGAACATGGCTCATTGCATAATATAAAACACAGAATTGCTTGTACAATTACCATATTCATCGTATAATAAGCGTATTACATGTGCACCCGCACGAAAGGATGCCAAAATGGAGAATACCAAGAAGAGAAGACGCCGTCTGGGCGACAGAAGTGACGGACGGCTGCTGCGCACCCTGAACCCCATGCAAAAGCTTATGCCCTACATCATGCCCCAGCGCAGCGACGGCTGCAACAGCTTCCGTGGCTGCGCAGAGATTGACGCAATCGAAGCCTACGTTCGTGAAAAGCGCCAGAAGGGACTTACCAATTTCACCACCATGCACGTCCTTCTCGCCGCCTATACGCGGATTGTCTCCCAGCGCCCGGGCCTGAACCGCTATATCTCCGGCCAGAAGATCTATTCCCGCAACCACTTTGAAGCCATGCTATGCATCAAGAAGGAGATGAAGCTGAATTCCCCGGATTCCGTAATCTCCATGGTGTATCCGCTGGACGCAACCGCCGAGCAGATCTATGAAATCACAGAGAGGCTGATCAGCGATGCCAAGACCGAAACCACCAATTTCGATAACCTGGCAAAGCTGCTGGATTACATTCCGGGACTGGTGAAGGCCTTCGCCATCTACCTGCTACGCTGCATGGATTATTTTGGTCTGCTACCCAAGTGGCTGATGCATCTCTCCCCCTTTCACGGCTCCCTGTTCATCACTTCGATGGCCAGCCTGGGCCTGCCGCCCATCTATCACCATATCTACAACTTCGGCAATGTGCCGGTATTCATCGCCTTCGGTGTGCCGGAATGGAAAACCGTGGCCCGTCCGGACGGCAGCACGGAGAATAAAAAGATGCTCAATTATACCCTGGTCATGGACGAGCGCATCTGCGACGGCTACTACTATGCCTCCGCCTTCCGCCTGTTCAACGGCCTGCTGCGCAACCCCGGCCAGCTGGATACGCCTCCGGCCGAAGTGGTTGAGGATGTGGACTGAAACCACATGTAGCCCCGCTGTGAAAACACGCAGCGGGGCTGTTCTTCCAAATCATTTCCATACGCGAAGACTTAACACTAAAACCAGTTGACAAATTCCGCAGTCTGATGTATTATATACAAGTCGATTGGACATGCACCTTTAGCTCAGTTGGTAGAGCACCTGACTCTTAATCAGGGTGTCCAGGGTTCGAGCCCCTGAAGGTGTACCACACCACACAATGAAAGTTGTGTGGTTTTTTGTATGCCGAAAACCCCACGCTAGGCGTGGGGTTCGAAAAAGCTTAAGCGGTGAGTATGAAATAAAAACTCCTTTTGCTAAAATAGAGAAGCGGTCTGGCAACTGCAACACGAGAAGCAAAAGGAGGACATTCGACATGGCGAATGACAATAAGAGTTTAGCACATACCAGGTGGAATTGCAAATACCACATCGTATTTGCCCCGAAGTACAGGAGAAAAGTATTCTTTGGAGAGAAACGGGAGGCAATCGGAAAAATCCTTAGACAGCTTTGTGAGTGGAAAGGAGTAGAAATCCACGAAGCAGAGATATGCCCGGACCATGTACATATGCTGGTAAGCATCCCGCCGAAAGTAGCGGTGTCGAGTTTTATGGGATACTTGAAGGGAAAAAGCAGCCTGATGATCTACGAACAGTTCGGGAACCTGAAATACAAGTACAAGGGACGAGAATTCTGGTGCCGTGGATATTACGTAGATACGGTGGGGAAGAACAAACAAAAGATTGCAGAATATATCCGGCATCAGCTGGATGAGGACAAGCTGGGAGACCAGATGACGATGTTTGGAAAGTATGATGACCCTTTTAAGGGTAGCAAGTAACAGGAAGGCCCGTCTTTAACGGGCGGTAAGCAACAAACCTACGCAAATGCCAGACCGTCTATGCGCCTACGAGGGCGCGAGCTAGTATTCTAGGGCTTTGCCCGCACATGAAAAACCACCGGCTTTGCCGGTGGATAATTATTATGCGTCGCATCGTTAGAAATCCTTTTTGAACTTGGATTCAGGTTTTACAAAGTCATAGCCGCAGGCCTTATAGAAAGCATTGGCAGCGGTACGCTCGGAACCACCGTAGATGCGAAGGCCTTCCGCGCCGGTTTTCTTTGCCCAGGTCTCAACGGCAGAAAGCAGCTTCTCAGCAACTCCGTAGCGGCGGTATTCCTCCACAACAGCGATGGCGCGCAGCACCTTCAGCGGCGGACCATAGATGACATCAAAATCGCAGCCGTGCGCAAAACCGAGGAAACGGTTGTTGTTCTCGGCAACAAAAATGATATTGCTCTTCGTGGCCATCAGCCGGCGAATGTTCTCTTCAAACTTATCCTCGGGATATTCGAAACCAAGGGCGGCCTTGCTCAGTTCGCGGATATTGTGAGCATCCGAAATCATGCACTTACGA
>JAGBAU010000102.1 GCA_017938785.1 Clostridia bacterium | reverse complement strand
CTCAGCAATGCGGGTTTCATAATCCAGGGCGGCAGTTGCCATGGTGGAAATGGTGGCTTCGGCAGTCAGCTTGGCCTCTTCATTGCTCTGGCTTTCAGCCTGAACCTCAACCAGCTGGGTCTCCAGGGAGGTAACCGTTGCCTGGGCCTCGGTCAGCTGGGTCTCCAGGGAGGTGACGGTTTCCTGGGTCTCAGTCAGCTGGGTCTCCAGGGAAGTAACCGTCGCCTGGCTCTCAGTCAACTGGGTCTCCAGGGAAGAGGCGTTTTCCTGGGCCTCGGTCAGCTGAATTTCGATGGCCGCGCCATTTTCCTGCGCTTCGGTCAGCTGAAGGCTGACGGATTCAAAATCAGCGGTGAGCGTTTCGAGCTTTTCAAGCTCTGCTGCCAGCTGGGTGCTGGCGGCTTCCAGAGCCACATTCGAAACAGAGAGCTGATTGTTCACACCGATAACCGCGCCAATCGCTGCCAGCAGCAGCACGATGAGCACGGTGAGCCATACCTTAATCCTGCGTTCCATGGGAAAGCCTCCTCGCCGTATTTTAAACATATACTTGTGTAATTATAACATAGCTTGTTTCCGCTGACCAGCCCTTACAGAAAAAAAGTGGGGCTTTACTTGGCGGAATTCTCTGCGGTTGCGCTGTTTACAGCCTCCATCAGCACCGTGGTCTGCTGCATGCCGATGATCTTCCACTCGCCGTTTTCCTTGACGAGGGTGATGTCATAGCGGCCGCCCTGCCAGCTGGGGATGGTGGGGGAGGCTTCGCTCCTGCGGCTGGAGATGACGCTGCCCTGGATGGAGGGCACGCGCTCCACGATCGTGCAGTTGGCGAAATTGTCCCAGGGCCACGCCCAGAGCTTTTCGATCTTCAGATCATATTCAAAGCCGGTGATGGTGTAGTCATCATAGACGCTGGTACCGTCGAAGGCGCCTTCCAGCGCGGGATCGGTAGACAGAAAATCTGCATGGAAGTAGAAGTTCAGCTTCTCGGCGTCCTCCTGGGTGAGGATTACATCCGCGCGCTTTTCCAGGCCGTCGGTGAGAATTACATAGATATTTGCGGTGTTCAGACACATGTAGAATCCACAAACCAGCATGCCGCCGATGATGCAGATCCATATCAGTTTGGTTGCGATGAACCAAACCAGTCTGCGAAGATACAGCACCTTACCATTTCCCTTCTATATACAAATAACTTATTCCGCTTCCAGAATCTGCCGCATCTGCTGGATCATCTGTTCATCGGTGAGGCGGAACTTGAAGACCACGCGGCGGGAGGCATCCTTGTCCTCCACGCCCCGCTCATCGAAGATGCGGTCACTGAAGCTGCGGCCGTTTACGGTAACCACCGGGCGCAGTTCGTTCTTTACATCCGCCGAAACGGTCTTGCAGCTGCTGCCCAGCACATAGCTGGCCACGGCCAGCGCGCGCTGCTGGGAGAGCTCCAGGTTGGACAGATAGCCGCCGTCCGAGTCGGTATGGCCCTCGATGATGATTTCGGAAACATATTCCCGGTAGCCCTCGGAGAAGAGCACCTCCAGATACACGGGCAGGAAGCGGTCCACGAAACTGCGGCCCGCGGAGGTAAGCTCATACTTGCCCGATTCAAACAATACGTCCGATTCCAGCGCAATGGAACCGGTAACGGTATCCACAGTTGCAGAAATATTGGACTGCTTCAATGCATTGGACAGGGCCGCAATGATGCGCGGCTTCAGGCCCACCAGCTGTTCGATCTGCATTTGCTGGTTTTCCAGCTGCGCCTGCTGTTCGGAGAGCTGGGACTGCTGATCAGCAAGCTGGGAACGCTGGGTTTCCAGCTGGGATTGCTGGGTATAGAGCTGGCTCTGCTGGATCAGCAGCTGGGCCTCCTGTTCGGAGAGCTGGGACTGCTGGGTCGCCAGCTGGCTCTGCTGGTCCTCCAGCACAGCCTGGGCGCCGTCCAGTTCCTCCTGCTTGGCGTTCAGCAGAATCTGCTGGGCCGCCAGCTGGGCTTCCTGCTCAGTCAGCTGCAGTCCTAGGGCCTCCAGCTGGCTCTGGGCGTCGGCAATTTCGGTTTTCTGGGCTTCCAGAACGGCCTGAGCGTCGTCCAGGTCCTTCTGCTTGGCGTCCAGGAGTATCTGCTGGGCGATCATCTGTTTCTCCGCCTCGGAGAGCTTGGTGCGCTGGCTTTCCAGCTCTACCTGCGCCGCATCCAGCTGGTATTCACGGCGGGCAATTTCCGCCTGGTTGATTTCCGCCAGATTGAAATACTGATAAATGATATAGAACATCACCAGGATGATGATCAGCACCAGCGAGCTCATCAAATCCGAAAAGCTCAGCCAGAAGCTGCCGTCGCTTCTCCCGCGGCGGGTTCTTGCCGTCTTACGATAGGACCGCATCGTCTTCACCGTCCCTTCTCACGCGCGGGCATCATCACTGATGCCGCCGCGGATCGCCGTAGAGACGGTCAACGGTCTTGTTCAGGGCATGCTGGGCCTGCATCAGGCTGTCGCTCAGGTGATCCACCTGGTCGAGCAGGCCGTTTGCGGCGTCATCCACCACGCCGGGCAGGCGGTTCAGGGAATCCACAATGCCGCTGGACAGGTAGTCCACGCGATGGGTGAATTCATTGACGTACTTCTGGTAGGCGTCCATGGTGAGCTTGAGCTCTTCGGTGACGGCATTGGCGCAGTTGCGGTGAATCTCCTCCAGCTGTGCGCCGGTGGCGCGCAGCTCGGCGGCTGCCTTGAGCATGCCGGTGTTGGCGTTGGCACTGTGCTCGGCCATGCGCTCGGAGAAGGTGGACATGGCGGAGGTCATCTGGTCCAGGGAACGGGTCACTTCTGCATGCATGGCGGAAACGCTCTTGAGGTAGTTGGCCTGCTGGCGGCTGATGAGATCCATCTGCTCCACGCTGGAGGCCACACGCTCGAAGGCGTCATCAGTCTGCTTCTGGTTTTCGCGCAGATCCTCTATGTACTGGGCGTTGTTGCGCACCATTTCATCCGCAATATGGGTGACAGCACGGATGCTCTCCAGCATTTCGCCGGTCTCATTGAGGCTCACGCGCACGCTGTGCATGGATTCCTCCTGGTAGCGGGCAGCCTCTTCCATGGCGCGGGAGAGATTGGTAATCTGGCCGCCAAGGGTTTCATCCATGCGCTCGATGAAGCGGGTGACCACGGCGTCCAGGAAGCGCATCTGTTCCTTGGTGTTCACGGTGACAAAGTTGCGCAGGCTCTGGTTCAGGGGTTCCACCGCCTGGCCCACGGCCTTGGCGATGTTATCGGTCAGGTTGCCGGACAGGTCCTCCGCCATCTTGCGGATGAGGGTGGTCTGCTCCTGCTGGTAGGTGGCGATCTGGGTCATGGGATCTACGGTCACCAGGCCGACGTGGCGGCTCATGGAGCCATAGAAGGTACGCAGGGTGCGGGTGGTGGAACCGTGCACGGCGCGGGTGATGAGGGTGAAGCCGATGGAGCCCACCACGCCGAAGATGGAAGTCATGAAGGCGTACTTCATGCCGGGAATCAGCGTGACGATGGAATCCATAACCGCTGCGGAGTCGGACATGCTGAAGCCGGAAAGACCCTGAGCCAAACCGATCAGGGTGCCCAGGAAGCCCATGGATACCAGCACGCTGGGAACCGCCTCGGAGAAGCTGCCGCGGCCGGGGCCGTCGATCACGGTCTCCTCATTGATGAAATCCTCCACATTGGAAGCGTTGTGGTAAACGCCGTCCGCGAAAAAGAGGTTGTTCAGGTATTCGCACCAGTGGGTGTTCATGCTGCCCTTGCCGAGGAAATCCTCCTCCTGCCAGGACTGCTCCGCATCCGAACCTGCACGGATATTCTTGATGGCGCGGCGCAGCAGGCTCCTGTTGTGCAGCACCGGAATCACACATTTAATCAAGCCAAGGATGAAGACAAACAGGATGGCGGCATAGATCAATGCGTTCAAATAAGAACCGCCCAGCATTCCCTTTACAGTTTCAAGAAAGCTCATATGTACCTCCGTTTGTTGTGGCCTCATGGCGATATAGCTATACACATACAGTATAGCATCGTCCTATGGCGCAATATGGATGCTGGGATGACAAAAAGTTGACTTGTGAAGGCCGTACGAGGTATTGGAAAATCCCACCATCCTCTCTTCGACGCAAATCCTTCAAAAAAAGTTTCCATCTATTCACAAAACCTTCAACCAAACGCCCATAGCATACGTCTAATAGTTGCTTAAGCAAATGGAAATGTTGTACAACAGGCGGTGTATTTATGAGCGATCAGGAATTCATGGCCCGGACGCGCTTCATGGAGCGCAAGCTGTACCGCATCGCCCGCGCCATTTTATGGAGCGATGCGGACTGCGCCGACGCCATACAGGAAGCCGTATTCAAGGGCTGGATGAAAAAGGGCAGCCTGCGGGAGGCCAAATATTTCGAAACCTGGCTGGTTCGCATACTCATCAACGAATGCCGGAACCTCATCCGCAAGCAGAAGGGCGCGCCGCTGCCGCTGAATGAAGCCGCAGTGGGCACGCAGCCCGGCCCGGAGGAGGATCCCCAACTGCGCGCCGCATTGATGGAGCTGCCGGAGAAATACCGCATGCCGCTGCTGCTCCACCATCTGGAGGGCTACGGCCTTGCCGACATCGCGCGCATGCTGGACATGCCGCAGACGATGGTGAAATCCCGGCTGCACCAGGCCCGGGGCGCGCTGCGCAAGATTTTGAAGGCAGGTGAGAATGCATGAAGCAGCTTGATTTCGACCGCGCTTTTCCTCAGACGCCCGACTGCATCCATGCAGCCATTGAACTGGGCTTCAGAAAGGGACAAAAGAAGATGAAAATGCAGAATAAAATCATCATGCTCGGCAGCATTGCCGCGGCATTGGTAATCATGTTCGCCGCAGCCCTGGCCACAGGCGGTTTGAGCACCGCCCCCCAGCCGGACGTGCTGGCCCAGCCGCCGGTGACGGATGTGCCGAAGGTTCAGGAAGAACCCATGGTTTGGTGCACGGAAAAGGGAAACTATTACCACTACGACGAGCACTGCTCCGGCATGGAGGGAGCCAAGCGCCGCCCGCTGACCGAAGCACAGGAGATGGGGAAGAATACATGTCCGGTCTGTGGCCCGTCAGAATACGACGGTCAGGCAGGCAAGGAACCCATCGAATTCATCTACTATTCTGAAGACAGCCAGTATTTCCATAAAAACCAGACCTGCGCGGGCGAAACCTATCCCCTGAAGGCAGAAGCGTTGAATACCTTCTTTGCAGCAGCGGACGCCGCCGTGAACAAAAGCCCCTGCCCGGTATGCCTGCCCCACGGCATAACCATGATCGGCGACGGTGCATACGTGAACCTGCACAAAACCCCCGAGATCACCCCGGCCGAACCCGACCCGAAGGCAGAGCTTTTTGCAGAGGCAACTGTTTTCTGTACCGAAGGAGGCAGCTATTACCACAGCTATGCAGATTGTTCCGGCATGTTGAATGCCAGTGCCATAAGACTGAGTGAAGCTGTCGAAATGGGAAAGGAAACCTGTCCCCGCTGTCTCGGCCCGGCATTCGTATTCACCACGCCCCATGGCGAGTACTATCACAGCGAGAAGAACTGCTCCGGCATGGAGGGTGCGACCGCCATGAACCCGGAGGAAGCCCTCTGGTGGGACAAGCACCCCTGCCCAACATGCATCATTGACAAAAAAGTGAATGTCGCCAGCTGCGATATGTATTACCATGAAAGCGACGCCTGCTCCGCCGCGGAATTCTACTACGATAAATATCCGCTGCTGGACGCCCTCACCATCGGCATGACCCCCTGTCCGGAATGTACCGCCGTGGAAGTCACCCCGGAGGAAGAAAATCAGGACGCGTTCTGGGCGGAGGCTGAAGCTGACCAGGAGGAACGAGTCTACGCCGCCTACGGCAAACCCCTCTATTACCATAAAGCCGATGTATGCAACGGCCAGCAAAACAATCGTTCACTCACCCTGGCAAATGCAGAAAAGGAACAGCTCATTCCCTGCCCGGACTGCT
>JAGBAU010000101.1 GCA_017938785.1 Clostridia bacterium | reverse complement strand
GGTTCCGGAGATCAACCCTGAGGACGCCCTGAAGCACAACGGCATCATCGCCAATCCCAACTGCTCCACCATCATCACCATGGTGGCCCTGGGCGGCATCCGCAAGGTGACCGAAATTGAAACCATGGTCGCCTGCACCTATCAGGCCGTATCCGGCGCAGGTGTTGCCGGCATGCAGGAGCTGGAAGATCAGATTTCTGCCTACAATGCAGATGAAAAGCCCGCACCCAAGGCCTTCCCCTGCCAGATTCTTTCCAACGTTATCCCCCAGATCGGCAGCGAACTGGAAAACGGCTACACCACCGAAGAGATGAAGATGCAGAACGAAGGCCGCAAGATCATGCACCTGCCGGATTTGAAGGTCAGCTGCACCTGCGTGCGCGTGCCCGTAATGCGTTCCCACTCCATCTCCGTTCAGCTGGTCACTAAGGATCCCATGACCGTGGAAGAGGCCCGCGCCGCCGTGAAGGCAGCTCCGGGCTGCGTACTGATCGAGGATCTGAACGGCCGCAACTATCCCACTCCCCTGGATACCACCGACCAGGATCTGGTGTACGTGGGCCGCATCCGCCGCGACCTGATTGATGATGCGCACGGCCTCACCCTCTGGTGCTGCGGCGACCAGGTGCGCAAGGGCGCAGCCACCAACTGCGTGCAAATTGCGGAGCTGCTGGCCAAGTAAGTCTGTGCAAATTTCCCAATCCGATTTTACATCCCGCCATCTTGCCACGGATTAGAAAATGTGATATAGTGGTAAGGGCACAAGAAAACGGGCACCCTGAACCGGGTGTCCGTTCGTGTTTTTCCCACTATGTATATCACGGAGGATAAACATGTCCAAGATCGGTTTTGACTCTAAGAAATATATTCAGCTGCAGTCCCAGCACATCCGCGAGCGCATCGCCCAGTTCGGCGGCAAGCTCTATCTGGAATTCGGCGGCAAGCTCTTTGACGATTACCATGCCGCACGCGTGCTGCCCGGCTTTGAACCCGACAACAAGATACGCATGCTCATGGAACTGAAGGACCAGGCGGAGATCGTCATCGCCATCAATGCCAACGACATTGAGAAAAACAAAAAGCGCGGCGACCTGAACATCACCTACGATGTGGAAGTTGTGCGCCTGGTGGATATCTTCCGCGATTTCGGCCTGTATGTGGGCAGCATCTGCCTCACCCAGTACAGCGGCCAGCCCTCTGCCGAGATCTTTGAAGCAAAGATGAAGAAGCTGGGCCTGGCAGTGTACCGCCAGTGGCACATCAAGGATTATCCGTCCAACATTCATCACATCGTCAGCGATGAGGGCTTTGGTCGCAACGATTACATCCAGACCAGCCGTTCCCTGGTGGTGGTCACCGCTCCCGGTCCCGGCAGCGGCAAGATGTCCACGTGCCTGAGCCAGCTCTACCATGAGCACAAGCACGGCGTGAAGGCGGGCTACGCAAAGTTCGAAACCTTCCCGGTTTGGAACCTGCCCCTCAAGCATCCGGTAAACCTGGCTTACGAAGCTGCCACCGCCGACCTGAACGATGTGAACATGATCGACCCCTTCCACCTGGAAGCCTATGACGTCAAGGCGGTCAACTACAACCGAGACATCGAAATCTTCCCGGTGCTCAAGGCCATGTTCGAGCGCATCTACGGTGAATGCCCCTACAAGAGCCCCACGGACATGGGCGTAAACATGGTGGGCAACGCCATCGTGGATGATGAAGCCTGCTGTGAAGCATCCAAGAACGAAATCATCCGCCGCTACTTCAAATCCGCCTGTTCCCTGCGTCAGGGCAACACCGAAGGCTCTGAGGTTCAGACCCAGGAACTTCTGATGCAGAACCTGGGCATCACTCCCGAAATGCGCACCACGGTACTTCCCGCCCGCCGCGTAGCCGAGGCCACCGACGAGCCCGGCACCGCCATCGAGCTGCCCGACGGCCGCGTGGTCACCGGCAAGACCAGCGCCCTGCTGGGCTGCAGCGCCGCCGCACTGCTCAACGCCCTGAAGGAGCTGGCCGGCGTTCCGGATGAGCTGAAGCTCATCGCACCGGAGGTCATCGAACCCATCCAGGACCTGAAGGTGAACCACCTGGGCAGCCGCAACCCGCGCCTGCACACCAACGAGGTACTCATCGCCCTGGCCATCTGCGCCGCCACCGACAAGAACGCCAAGGCTGCCTTCGACCAGCTGGAGCGCCTGTCCGGCTGCGAAGTGCACTCCACGGTCATCCTGTCCCATGTGGATGAGGATACCTTCAAGCACCTGGGCATGAACATCACCTGCGATCCCACCTACCAGAGCAACAAGCTCTACCATAAATGATTCTTCGGGCCGGTCTTTTCACCGGCCCTTTTGCATAAAACCACACGGAGGTGCATCTCATGAAGGAAATCAATTACCTGGACGCCCTGCGCATCACCAATGAAAAGCTCGCCGGCAACGGCGTATTCCTCACCGTAGGCGGTGAAAAGCCCAACACCATGACCATCGGCTGGGCCAGCATCGGCTATATGTGGAGAAAGCCCGTGTTCACCGCACTGGGTCGTCCCCAGAGGCACACCTTTGAAATGATCAAGAAAGCCGGCTGTTTCACCGTAAGCGTACCCACGAAGAACGATCTCAAGAAGGAGCTCATCTTCGCCGGCACCAAATCCGGCCGGGACTATGACAAGTTCGATGGCCACGGCATCACCGCCGTTCCTGCTCAGGCAGTGGATGCGCCCATCGTGAAGGAATGCGGCCTGCACTTTGAGTGCCGCACCCTGCTCACCCAGGATATGACCCCCGACCGCATGGACCCGGAACTGGTGAACGGCATCTACGCCCCCGGCGATTTCCACACCATGTTCTTCGGTGAAATCCTGCGCTGCTACACCACGGATGAAGACTGACATATAAAAAGACCGGACATTTTGTCCGGTCTTTTTTTGTATATGCTTCCTCCCAAAGGGCAATACTTTGTCCGTTGGGGGTGAAGAAATGAGCCTGAACAAAGTAGAGATTTGCGGGGTGGATACCGCCTCGCTGCCCGTATTGTCCCATGAAACCATGCGCGAGCTGCTGGTGCGCGCCCATTCCGGCGACAGGGACGCCCGTCATGAGCTGATCCAGGGCAACCTGCGCCTGGTGCTGAGCGTACTGCAGCGCTTCCACAACCGGGGCGAGAATGTGGATGACCTGTTCCAGGTGGGCTGCATAGGCCTGATGAAGGGCGTGGACAACTTCGACCTGAACATGAACGTGCGCCTGAGCACCTACTGCGTGCCCATGATCATCGGCGAAATCCGCCGGTATTTGCGGGACAACAATCCCATACGCGTATCCCGCTCCCTGCGGGATACCGCCTACAAGGCACTCAAGGCCCGCGACGCCCTGTCCGCGCGGAACAACCAGGACCCCACCGTGGCCGAGATTGCAAAGGAAATGGGCGTTCCCGAGGAGGATGTGGTCTTCGTGCTGGAGGCCATACAGGACCCGGTATCCTTTTCCGATCCGGTGTACCAGGACGGCAGCGACGCCATCTACGTGGCCGACCAGATCCGCGACACCAAGGTAAGTGAGGATGAATGGGTGCGGGATCTGTCCATCAAGAACGCCATCAGCCATCTCGCCAACCGTGAACAGCGCATCATTCGCCAGCGCTTCTTCATGGGCAAGACCCAGATGGAAGTGGCCGATGAAATCGGCATCTCCCAGGCCCAGGTATCCCGCCTGGAAAAGGCCGCGCTCAAACAAATGCAAAAGTATATCTAAACGCAAAAAGACCGGCATATGCCGGTCTTTTGTTTCAATCAATAACCCGCGCCGTAAGCGGCTTCGAGGGCTTCCACGTTGTAAACGGGATTGACCTCCGCCACCCATGCAGCGACGGTTTCCTCGCAGTGTGCAGTCTGCAATTCGTCGAGGGTTTCCGTATAGAGTGCATCGCGCACCTCTTCCAGGGCAACCTCGCCGCCGAGCACATCCGCAGTGTACTGGATGATGTGCACGCCGCTGCCGCTGAGCACGGGCTCTGCGGTATAATCGCCAACCTGCTCAAGGGCCATGGCGGCGTCGCGGAAATTCTCTTCCCAGTTCTGGGATTCGGTGCTCACATAGTAGCCGCTGGTCATGGTGGGCTCGTTCTGCATGCCCGGATCCTCGCCGTATTCGGCAATCAGATCCTCAAAGCTTTCACCGTTCTCCAGGCGGGCGTAGATTTCATCGGTGGTTGCCTTCACGCTGTCCAGGATGGCCTGTTCGGCAGCCTTCACATCTTCCTCCTGGCCGGGGATTGCAGCCTTGATGGCGTCGATTTCAGCCTGGATTTCCTCTGCGGTGCGCTCGCCCTCGGCGATATCATCGTCGTTGGCGGCAAAGAGCTCCTCTTCCAGGTATTCCACATCGCTCCTGCTCATGTCCAGGTTGAACTGGGCGTCGGAGTAGGCGGTGGTCAGGGCCTCGTCGGGAATGAGCAAGATGTGCTTCACGGTGCGGTATCCATCGGGCCTCCAGCACACGGTTTCATCCCCATAGCTCATGGCGGATTCGAAGGAATAGCCGTCGGTGTACAGGCTCTGCTGCTCCGCGATCTTTTCTTCATATGCGGCTTCCAGCTCTTCCTCGGTCAGTTCGGAGACTTCCCCGCGCAGGATCTCCTCCAGGCGCAGCTGCTTAGCATAGACCATCATGCTGTCGTAGAGGGAATCATAATCCACGCCGGATTCGCGCAGCAGCACCCGGGCATGCTCAGCCTTGGCGGCGTCGGTCTTGCCCTCAGCCACTTCCATGGCGCTCTGCCGGTAGCTTTCGGCGGTATCACGGATGCTTTCCTCTTCCTGTGCCAGTTCCTCATCGGTAAAGCCGTATTCGGCGTCGAACTTCGCAGCCAGGATTTCACCGCGCACGCGCTGGGAAAGCACGTCCTCGGCCAGCATATGCACATCGTCATGGGTCATTTCCATGCCGTAGTAATAGTAGTACATCTGCGCGGTTTCATTATACATGTTGTTGAAATCGCCCATGACTTCGGCCACAGTCACATCGCCGCCATCGTAGGTGGCAACCACCTGGGCATAGGCCTTGTCGATCTTGGCAATATCCTCGTCCGCCTGGATTTTGGGATCAATTTCAATCAGATTACAGCCGGAAAGCGTGAGCGCCAGCACCAGAGCCAGAGCCAACACCTTGGCGAAAGTTGCTTTCATGTGTTTCTTCCTTTCAGTTTATCCAGAATCCAAAAATGGTCTAAAAACTATTATACACATTTCCATGGAATTCGCAAGTTATTTTGAGCCACCCCTTCCCAGGGTGCAGCCAGTATGTTTTGGCAGTTTTTCCATGGAGTTTGCTCTGCTTCAAGCGCACAGATACAGGCATGAACACAGCTTTTCACAAAGCCCCGAACCTCCGCCTCCTGCGCCCCGATGAGCAGGATTTGAGAAACCACCAGTGAAAGGTTGCGGCGTGCGTAGGCATTCAGGCGCGCAAGCTCCCGGGGCAAGCGCTTTGCTCCCGGCAGGAACAAGCCGCTTCCGGCCAGCGCCAGCCTGTCCACCGGCAGCTGAACCGCCAGTGCAGCCGCGATGCAGGCGGCATTTCCTTCCGCCGCCACGCATACCCAGCCATACTTCTGTCGCATGCGCCAGAGCGCAGCCTGGGCATGGGAAAGATAACGCCCATTTTCATCGAAAATGAGCGTCATCGAATTCGTATATTCGCTTTTCGTTTGTGCCGCGGATCCCGCTTTCAGCGGGTCCGCCAGAAACAGGATGCCCCGGTTCTGCTCCATTCAAACCTCCGGCGCAGGATTATGCCCTGCTCAGCTTTCATTCTGGGAGACCACGAGCATCACATCGTCTGCACCGATCATGGTGTTCATATCAGGCATGGCATTCACCACTTCACCCGAGCGCACAGCCACCACATTGATGCGTTCCCTGGCGCGCAGGTTTAGCTCCTTCAGGCTCCTGCCCACCCATTCGGGTCGGGGACGAATTTCCATCAGGGAATAATCCGGCGAGAGTTCAATGAAGTCCATGATCTTCTCCGATACCAGATTATGCGCAATGCGCTGGCCCATATCCCGCTCCGGAAAAATAACCTTATCCGCGCCCAGCTTGGTGAGCATGCGGCCGTGGAAATCATCAAAGGCCTTCACAATAACACAGCCTACGCCCATCTCCTTGAGCTGCATGGTAACCACGCCGCTGGCCTTGATATCCTCGCCGATGGTCACGATGGCCACATCAAAATCCGCCGCGCCGATCTGCTCCAGCACACTGTGGTCCATGGCGTCGCCGCAGAGCACATCGGTCAGCAAGCTGCGGTGCTGCTCCACCAATTCCAGGTTGGCGTCAATGGCGAGCACCTGCATACCCTGCTCCGCCAGCGCAATGGCCACGGCAGAGCCGAAGCGGCCCAAGCCAACTACTAGATATTGCTTCTTCTTTTTCATGACAGAACTCCTTTAACCGATCATGATGTGTCCTTCAGGATACTGAACATGTCCACGGCTGCCGCGCTGCTTCTGGGCAAGCACCAGCGCCATGGTCAGCGGGCCGATACGGCCCAGGTACATGGTGAGGATGATCATAATCCTGGAAATCGTATTCAGGCAGGCTGAACCGAAGGCGGATATGCCCACGGTAGCCATTGCAGACGCGCATTCCATCACCACATCCATGAAATCCAGTTCCGGCTGCATGAGGGAAATGACGGTAACATCCGTCAGCACGATGCCCAGGGCGATCAGCACAACCGCCAACGCCCGGCGCACAATGGCGTCCGATATGCCGCGGCGGAAGATCACAATGCCATTTTCGCCACGCACAGTCATACGCACAGCCAGGAAGATCACCGCAACGGTGGTCACCTTCACGCCGCCGCCCGTAGAGGCAGGCGATGCGCCGATGAGCATCAATATGCTGGAAATCAGCTTGGTGGCGGGATGCATCGCATGCTGGTCGATGGTATTGAAGCCCGCGGTGCGCAGGGTAACGGACTGGAACATCGCTGCCAGCAGCTTCTCCCCGAAGGGCAGGCTGCCCAGTGTCGCCGGATTGTTCCATTCTGCGACCAGCACGAACAGGAATCCGAAGATCAGCAGGGTTCCATAGGTCACCAGCACCAACCGGGTCTGCAGATACAGATAATTGCCTTTCCTGCGGCTGAACAGGTTGCGCAGCACGCCGAAACCCAGGCCGCCGACAACAACCAGCGCCATGACTGCCAGGTTGATGATCACATCACCGCGGAAGCCCGTAAGGCTGGAAAAATTGCCGAACAGGTCAAAACCCGCATTGCAGAAGGCAGAAACCGCATGGAACACGGAATAAAATGCACCCTTCGCAAAACCATACATGGGAATAAAGCGTATGGACAGCGTCAGCGCGCCCAGAGCCTGCACCGTGAACGCGCTCCTGGCCACCCAGCGGATCAGACTATCCATACCACCGGTGCCGGATTCATTCAGGGATTCACGGATGAGCATGCGCTCCTTCAGGGAAATCTGCCGGCCAATGATGCGGAACACCATCGTGGCGAAGGTCATGAAACCCAGTCCGCCCACTTCGATCAGGCACAAGAGCACAATCTGACCGAACAGGTTGAAGGTGGTTCCTGTATCCCGCACGATCAGTCCCGTGACGCACACAGCGGAGGTGGACGTAAACAGGCCGTCGAACCAGCCGATGCTCTGGCCGGATTGGGCTGCGCAGGGCAGGGCCAGCAATATACTGCCCAGCAGGATGATCAGGGCAAATCCGCCCGCGATCAGCGCCAGTACATTGGAACCCATGCGCCGGATGAATCGGCGCAGTTTTTTCTTAAACATCAGCCCAGTTTCTCCATTTTCAGTTCATCCAGAAGCCGCAGGCAGGTCTCCGGAGAGATAATTTCCTCCGGCGGGGTGCAGCAGCGTGCAGTTGCCGCCGCTACGCCCAGACGGAAGGCTTCCTCAAGAGGATAGCCACGGCTCAGTCCCACCGCCATGCCGGCGATCATGGAATCTCCCGCAGCTACGGTGGATTTTACCTCCACCTTCAAACCCGGGGTTCGGAAGGCGGACTTGCCATCGGTGATCAATGCCCCCTCGCCGCCCATGGACACGGCCACTGCGCCCACGCCCTCGCGGATGCAATCCTGCGCAGCTTCCAGAAGCAGGTCGATGCTGTCCAGCGTCTTGCCGGTGAGCAGTTCCAGTTCATAACGGTTGGGTTTGATGAGGAAGGGCTTTGCCTTGATGCCTGCACGCAGGCGGTCACCGTCCGCATCCAACAGCACGCGACAGTTTTCCCCCTCGGCAGCCTCGGCCAGGGTGCGGTAATAATCCACAGGGCAAGCCGGCGGCAGGGAGCCGGAGAGAATCAGGTAATCCGATTTTCGCGCATGGGCCTGCACCAGCCGGGTCATCTCCGTGAGCTGCTCAGCCGTCACGGGCGTACCGGAGGAATTCAGCTCGGTAATTTCGCCCCTGGTCTGATCAAACACCTTCACGTTTACGCGGACGGCGCCCTCGCACCACATGAAATCGCTGTGCACGCCGCCCTCATGGAGCCGCTTTTCGAAGAGAGCTCCGCCCTCCTTATACATGAAGCCGATGCATTCACTGTCCGAACCCAGAGCCGCAGCGGCCAGAGCCACATTCACGCCCTTGCCGGCCGCCACATCCGTCTGGCTGAGCACGCGGTTGAGCCCGCCGGTGGTGAAATTCTCCACCCCCAGGGTACGATCGATGCTGGGATTGAGAGATACGGAAGTAATCATATTTCAGCCCTCTTCCTGTAAGTTGTTCTAAGCATATTATAGAAATTCGTCCTGACTGCGTCAAGTCCTTCGTCCTATGCTTGCTTTTTTCGGATGGGCGGCTTATACTCGTATTATATCCGTTCGGGGAGGAACAACCCATGCTTTCAAACCGCAGCAAGCCGCGCTTCATCATATTCGATTACGGCGAAACCCTGGCCCATGAGGATGGTTTTCATCCAGACCTGGGTTTTGCTGCCCTGCTGAAACATGCGGTGAAAAACCCTCAGGGCATGGACGGTGATACACTTCTGGAAGCCTTTGCCGCTTGCTTCAAGCAGCTCCGATTGGAAGCCCACGCCATCGGTGTGGAAATTCCCAACCGCCAGCGCTGGAAATGGCTGTTTGAGACGTATGACCTGGAATTCTCCATTCCGGAAGAAGAATTGGAG
>JAGBAU010000100.1 GCA_017938785.1 Clostridia bacterium | reverse complement strand
AGACCACGCCGGAGCTCTACGCCATGCTGATGGAGGTATGCCCGGACAGCGATATCGAGCCCCGCAACCGCAACCGCGTGATGCGCAAGCTGGAGAAGATTCACGCCGGCGACGATCACGAACCCCAGAACAAGCCCCGCTACAGCTGCCTGAAGCTGGGCGTGCACTTCCCCCGCCCCATCCTGAAGGAGCGCATTGACGAGCGCCTGGTGCGCCGCATGCAGCTGGGCATGGTGGACGAGGTGCGCGGCCTGATGGCAAACGGCGCAAGCACCGAGTTTTTGCTGAAGCTGGGCCTGGAATACGGCCTGATCACCCGCCTGCTCCTGGGCGAAATCGAAACCGAGGAGGAGATGTGCGCGCAGCTGAGCCTGGCCATCAAGCGGTTCGCTAAGCGGCAGATGATCTGGTTCCGCCGCGACAAGGAGATTCAGTGGCTGGACATGCTGGGCGATCCCTATGCCGAGGCCTGCGATCTGATTCAACAATTTATACAAACATAAAAACAAAACCGTGCATTTTTGTACGGTTTTTTCATGGTTTTTGGATTGAATCTTTGCTAAGTTTGGCTTATAATATAGTTTATCTACATCGACAGAGGGGGCAAATGTATGAAGAAATTCAGAGTTGGCATTCTCGTAGGAGCAACGAACATCAAGACCGGCCTTTTTGACCAGGATATGGAACTTGTAGACCAGATGCAGACTCTGACCGACCAGGAGGCCGACCTTGACCGCCTGATGGACTTCATCGAAACCCTTGTGCGCCGCATCGTTGAAAAGAACGGCCTCGCCATGGAGGATATCCTCGGCGTGGGCGTATCCCTGCCGTCCTACATCGATTACGAAAAGGGCCTGGTGCTGGATACGGACAACATCATGTACCTGTCCAATGCACCGGTGCGGGACCTGCTGCATGCGCGCCTGAACGTGCCCATCGCCCTGGAGAACGACGCCAATGCAGCCGCGCTGGCAGAGCATCACCTGGGCGCAGGCGTGGGCTTTGACCACATGATCTACGCAGCCCTGTCCACCGGTATCGGCGGCGGCCTGATCCTCAACGGCAAGCTCTACCGCGGCATGCACGGCATGGCGGGCGAAATCGGCCACGCCTTCGTATCCGATTCCACCGGCTATCCCTGTCCCTGCGGCGTGACCGGCTGCGCACAGTCCATCTCCTCCGGCGCATACATGGCCAAGTACGTCACCGACCGCATCAAGGAGGGCTACGACAGCTCCATCCTGAACTACGCCGGCACCCTGTCCAACATCGACATGGAGGCCGTGGGCAAGGCCCTGCAGACCAACGATCCCCTGGCCATGGAAGTGGTGAACCGCGGCGCGGAATACCTGGGCCGCATGTTCCACACCCTGAACCAGATCTTTGATATCAACGTATTCATCTACGGCGGCGGAGTTGCCAAGCTGGGCCCCCGGTTCATTGACCGCATGATCGCCTGCTACCGCCACTATTCCCTCATCGACCAGCGCTATCCTGCCAAGTTCATTCCCGCCAAGTTCGGCGACCGTGCGGCCATGTACGGCGCAGCCCTGCTGCTGACCCAGGACAGCTGATTCGGAGGTCCAATTTGAGCCTGTTCTTTACCCGTCCGGACCGGTATTTCCATCTGGGCGCCTTCCCGGTTCCGGAGGTCAAACAAATACAGATTGGCGGCGCGCCGGAGTTTTTAAAACCCCTGCGCGTCCTCTTTTTGAGCGATGTGCACCTGCGCCCCGGCGTGAGCAATGAACGCCTCACAGCCCTGATGGAGCTGATTGCATCCCAGGGGGCGGATCTGATCCTCCTGGGCGGTGATTATGCCGAGAGCCGGGAAGACTGCCTGCGCTTCTTTGAGGCATTCAGGGGCATTCATGCGCCCCTGGGCGCATTTGCTGTGCCCGGCAACAACGATAAAGCCAGCATGCCCACCCTACAGTCCACCATGGCCCGCGCAGGCGTGACGCTGCTGAACAACCGCAGCATCACCCTTGCATACAACGGCGGCCGCATCCATATCGGCGGCTGCGATGACCACAAGTACGGCTCTCCCTGCACCGGCAGCCTCTTTCCCGACGGGCAGGACGGCTACCGCATCCTGATCTCCCACTGGCCGGTTCAGCCGGACTGCGCATGCGAGCTGATGCTATCCGGCCACACCCACGCCGGGCAGTTCAACATCCTGGGCATCACCCCCTATTCCGTCCTCTTTGAGCGAAAATTCCGCCTGTTGGGCGTGAAGGGCGTGCAGCGCATCGGCGATATGCGCCTGCTGATCAGCAGCGGCATCGGCGTCAGCCGCATCCCCCTGCGCATCGGCGCCAGGCCGCAGATTTACCTGCTAAATTTTGTCATGGAAGAATTGTGCTGAAAGGGCTTGTCAAGTCTTGACTTTCACTTTTTGCAGGCATATAATTAGATTGTCGGCGGCGAAAGCCCCGCATCGGTTTTGATGGTATCCTGGGGTGTGCGTTAGTTTGTGCTTTTACCCACAGATTCAAAAAAGGATTCCGGGTCGGTATGCAGATGTCAGGCCCCCGATTTCGCCAGGGGAAGGCAGTAAGCAGTCGCAGGTCTCCGCCCTGCCTGAGAGGCGGGTGAAAAAGCATAGGCAGACGGCACTTACGGGATATTTTGAGCATCTACGGATGCTCTTTTTTGTTTTTCAGGATATTTTCCAAACAAACGAATATATAATCTGCGTAAGTTTTCCACGCAGGAGGGCACATGGCCGCATTTTCCATCCGCACCGCCAACGACCGCCGGGTCTGCCGCCTGGCGCTCGAGGACATTTCCCCCAGCCCCTACCAGCCCCGCCGCTGCTTCAACGAAGAGGAGCTGCGCGCCCTTGCAGATTCCATACGCCGCTTCGGTCTGCTCAGCCCGCTGCTGGTGCGCCGCCGTGAAGACGGCTATGAGCTCATCGCCGGGGAACGCCGGCTGCGGGCCATGGAGCTGCTGGGCTGGACCCACGGCGACGCCATCATCTCCGCTGCGCCGGACACGGACTGCGCGCTGGTGGGGCTCATCGAAAACCTGCAGCGGGAGGATTTGCACTTCCTGGACGAAGCCGAAGCCTGCCGGCGCATCCTGCGCGACCACGGCCTCACCCAGGAGGAGCTGGCGGCGAGCCTGGGCAAGAGCCCCTCGGCGCTGGCAAACCTGCTGCGGCTATTGCAGCTCAGCCGGGAACTGCGCGCCTTCATCCGGGAACACAAGCTCAGCGAACGCCACGCCCGGGCCCTGCTGCGCCTCCCCGACGCCCAGGCACAGCTCGCCTATGCCCGCCGCACCGCCGATGAACAGCTGAGCGTGCGCCAGCTGGAGGGCCTGATCGATCAGCTTCCCAAGGAGCAGAAGCCCGCCAGGGCAAAGCCCAATCCCCTGATCCGAGATAACCGGCTGGTGATCAACGCCCTGCGGGACACCGTGCGCCAGCTGCGCAAGATCGGCGTACCGGTATCGAGCCGGGTGGAAACCCGGGAGGATTTGTGCGAGGTCATCATCACCATCCGCCCTGCCCAACAATAAAAGCACCCGGCTATCAAGCCGGGTGCTTTTATTGTATGTTCAGGCGCCCTCGCGCAGCAGGCTGCAGATGCACTCCACCGCCTCAGCCTCATCCGCGCCATCCGCCGAAACGGTCAGCTTTGCGCCCTTGCGCAGGTCCATGGCCAGGATGCCGATCAGCGACTCCACGCTCAGAAGCGTGCTGCCGCACTCAAGGTACACGGGCGATGCAAACTTCGACGCCCTCTGGGCCAGCAGCGCCGCAAAATCCGGCGTCACTCCGCCGCTTGCTCCAAACACAGTTTCCATTTTCAGCATGGTCGATCCCTCTCACAGTTCCAGATTTTCACCGCTGCGCAGCTTATTCGCAATTTCAGAAATCTTGCGCAGACGTGCATTCACACCTGATTTGCCGATGGGCGGCGTGAGGATTTCCCCCAGTCCCGCCAGCGAGGTCGCTGCATTGTTCAGCCGCACCTCCGCAATATCACGCAGGGGCGCGGGCAGCTTGTCCAGGCCAAGCTCGCTGTCTATGTAGCGTATATCCTCGATCTGCAAAAGCGCGGTTTCCATGACCCGGTTGATGTTGGAGTTATCGCAGTTCAGCTGCCGGTTGACCCGGTTGCTCACATCCTTCTTGATGCGCACGTTCTGCAGCGTCAGCACAGCCTGCGATGCTCCCATTAACGTCAGCATATCGGAAACATCATCGCTTCTTTTCAAGTATATCACATATTTCGATTTTCTGCACGTCTTTTTTGCAGGAATCTCATAATAATTGAGGCATTTTATAACAAAATCAGCAAATTCTTCGCTGGGCGCGGCGATCTCAATATGATATTCAATCTCCGGGTTGGCCATGCCTCCGCTGATCATGAATGCGCTCTTGATGAAATTCTTCTTGCAGCAGGCGTACTGGGTGATTTCGTCTGCCGGAACCTGGCGAATGCCGAACAGGGCCTCGGGATCATAAAGGCCGGTTTCGGTCATCAGCATCAGGGAATCCTCTTCCGGAATCACCAGCTGGTATCGGGTCGCGCCGCCCAGGGAATTGCCGCGCAGGGTACGAATCTGGGCGGTCACGCCGAAGTGGCGCTTCACCATCTGGAAATAATGGCGCACCACAGCCGCCTCCGCCGTGGTGACCGACAGGGCATAGCTGGGATCGCTGCCGAAGCGGAAGGAAATGCCTCCCGATGCCAGCAGCGCAGCCGCCAGCTCCGCCCGGGCGCAGCACTTATCCGTACAAAGTTCGCGCGCCATTTCGGCGCGCGTATTCGAAGCAAAGGACATTTAGCCTTCCCCCATCATCTTCACTTCCGGTTCCAGGTCCACGCCGGTCTCCTGCTTCACCACGCGCTGGATATGCGCGATCAGATCTAGGATATCCCGTGCGGTGGCCGAACCGGTGTTCACCACGAAGCCGGCATGCTTTTCGCTTACCTGTGCGCCGCCGATGGTGCAGCCCTTCAGTCCGCAGCCCTCGATCAGTGCGCCTGCAAAGTGACCCTCGGGCCTCTTGAAGGTGGAGCCTGCGCTGGGCATGTTCAGCGGCTGCTTATCGCGCCTGCGGGCGTTCAGATCGCGCATCCGCTCATGGATTGCTTCCTTGTCGTCCTCACGGAGCCGGAAGGTTGCGCTGAGCACGATGCCGCCCTCCCGCAGGGGCAGGGTGGTACGGTAGCCCATCTGCAGCTCCTCACGGCTGAGGGTTTTCACCTCGCCGCCGAGCAGCACCTCCGCGCTCTCCAGCACATCGGACATCTGGCCGCCGTATGCGCCCGCGTTCATGGCGCAGCCGCCGCCCAGGGTTCCGGGGATGCCGCTGGCGAATTCCAGGCCGGAAAGTCCCGCCTCCTGGGCGACCGCAGCCGTCTTGGAGAGCAGCACGCCCGCCTGGGCATGCAGCTTCGTTCCCTCCACGCGCACCTCGGAGAAGTGCTCGCCCAGAACGATCACCAGACCCTTCAGGCCGCCGTCTGCAACCAGCAGGTTGGAGCCGTTGCCCACCACGCAGGTCTGCACGCCCACCTCACGGGCGAGGTTCATGGCCTCGATCAATTCCTGTGCGCTGGCCGGGAAGAACATCATCTCCGCCGGGCCGCCCACGCGGAAGGTGGTATGCCGGGACATGGGCTCATTCTCCAGGAAGCGTTCCGGGTAGAGCCCGCGCAGCGTATCAGCAAGTTTATGCATTCATTTCACCCTTAAATCAGAAGTTGAAGTAGATAAACGGATTGTAGCCGCCCACAGCGATGTAGCTGATGGCCAGCGCGGTGAGCGCCACCAGCGCCACAGCGCCGACGATGCGCACCAGGCTGTCATTCACGTGGAGCTTATCCACGATGAAATCGCGCACAGGCAGGCCGGCAATCAGGGCAACCAGGAAGAACTGGCCGTATTCGCGGCACAGAGCGCCGGTCACGCTGTTCCATGCAGGCGCGCCGCTGATGCCCAGCAGGGAGCCATACATGCTCCAGGCGTGGGGCAGGTTGTCGCAGCGGATCATCACCGTGAAGAACACAACCATGATCATCGCATAGACATGGCCCACGGGATGCTTCTCCATCCACTTGCCCAGGCCCGTAAAGCGTTCAATCACCAGCACCACGAAGAAGCCCAGGCCCCAGAGCACATAGGTCCATGCCGCGCCGTGCCACAGGCCGGTGCAGAACCAGACCATGAACATGTTGAACAGCAGGCGAGGCGTCTTCACGCGGCTGCCGCCCAGCGGGATGTACAGGTAATCCTGGAACCAGCTGGTCATGGAGATGTGCCATCTGCGCCAGAAGCCGCCAACGGACTTGGCGATAAAGGGATAGCGGAAGTTCTCCAGGAAGTGGAAGCCGAACATGCGGCCAAGGCCGATGGCCATATCGGAATAACCGGAGAAATCGTAGTAAACCTGCATCAGGTAGGCAGCCGCCGCAATCCATGCGCCGCCCACGGACAGGTTCGCACGGTCCAGGCCGAAGAAGGTATCCACCAGCAGGCCCAGGTTGTTGGCAAGCAATATCTTCTTGCAGAAGCCCACCAGGAAGCGGTGCACGCCGGCCACGAAGTCTTCCCTGTTCTCCACGCGGCCCTCGATCTCATTCGCAACCGTCTGGTAGCGCACGATGGGACCCGCGATCAGCTGGGGGAAGAAGGAAACGTACAGGCAGACGTTAAAGAAGTTCTTCTGTACCTTGCCGTCATCGCGGTAGACGTCGATGACGTAGCTCATGGCCTGGAAGGTGAAGAAAGAAATGCCGATGGGCAGCACGATCTCCGGAACCGGGAAGGACAGGTTGAACCAGCTGTTCACATTGTCCAGCAGCCAGGTAAGATACTTGAATACGCCCAGCAGGCCCAGGTTCATCACAACCGCCAGCGTCAGCGCCGTTTTGGCGCGGCCCTTGCCCGGCTTCTGCTTCTCCTTATCAATCCACAGCGCCAGCAGCCAGTTGATGGCGATGGAAGCGATCATCACGAACACGAAGCCCGGCTGACCCCATGCATAGAAGCCCAGGGAGGCGAAGGTCAAAAACAGGTTGCTCCACTTGCGCCAGCGGTGCAGGATGGCATATCCAACCAGCACAAAGGTCAGAAAGAAATAAAGAAATACGTTGCTGGAAAAGACCATGGTATTCTCCTTTGTAGTTTATGCGAAAGGCTTTCAAAACCGCACAATTTCACAAGATATATTATATCATCTTTCCGACCAAAAGAAAAGAGCGAACCCATTAAGGATTCGCCACAAATGCCAAAGGACAGCCCCGGGCCCTCGAACCAATGGGGGCCGGGGCGAACGTGTCTCAAAGGATTATATAGAAAAGAAACAAAGAATCCCTGCCCAACATACGGGGCAGGGATTCATCGCTAAAGCGCCGTCAGGCCACAGGCCGCAGCGCCTCGCTGCTTAGCCCAGGATCTTGGTAACAACGCCGGAGCCTACGGTACGGCCGCCTTCGCGGATAGCGAAACGCAGACCTTCTTCGCAAGCGATGGGGGTGATCAGGGTGATCTCCATGTCGATGTTGTCGCCAGGCATTACCATCTCAACGCCTTCGGGCAGCTTGATGTTGCCGGTT
>JAGBAU010000099.1 GCA_017938785.1 Clostridia bacterium | reverse complement strand
GTAGTTTTCAACCTTTGCCTTGGAAGCAGTATATACTACGAAGTCTGGTTCGAAGTTTTCCAGTTCTTCTGCGGAAGGAACGATAAACATGTTTGTAACAAAGTGTGCCTGCCATGCCACTTCCATGATGAAGCGAACGGACATGCGGGTATCGGGGTTGGTGCCGCAGAATACGTCCATAACGTACAGCTTCTTGTTGGACAGCTGAGCGATGGCCTTTTCCTTGCAGCTTGCCCATGCTTCGGGAGATGCGGGCTTGTTGTCATTCTTGAATTCGTCAGAAGTCCACCACAGGGTGTCCTTGGAAACTTCGTCCATTACAAAGAACTTGTCCTTGGGGGAACGGCCGGTGTAGATACCGGTCATTACGTTAACAGCGCCCAGCTCGGTAACCTGACCCTTTTCGAAGCCTTCCAGCTCGGGCTTGGTTTCCTCAGCGAAGAGTACTTCGTAAGAAGGATTGTACACGATTTCGGTAGTGCCAGTGATGCCATACTTGCTCAGATTCAGCTCTGCCATGTTGATGCAACCTCTTTCTTGAATGTTTTAATTTGTAACCAGAGTCTGTGCTTTTGGTGTTTCGCCATCAACACAAGCCAAGGTACGAGTAATATCATAATACACTAGGGGGCGGATAAAATCAATATAGTTTGAAAAAAATTACAGAAAACTTTCGGTATACCGTCCGTTTTATCCACTTAAATACCCATCACCTTGGTAAGACGCGCAATCTCTTCAAGGGTCAGCGCTTCCCCTCTCACCTGCGGCTTCAGGCCGGCTTCCTCAAGCACGCGAACCGCCTGCTCCTGGTTGATTCCATAGCAGGCCTTCAGGTTGTTTGCAAGGGTTTTGCGGCGCATATGGAAGCAGCAGCGCACCATCTTCAGAAGCGCTTCCTCCAGTTCGGGCTCAACCAGATGCTGATCGTGCAGGTGGATTCTGATAAAGCAGCTGTCAACATGGGGCGCAGGATTGAAGCGCTGGGGCGGAACCTCATCCAGAACTTCGCATTCGCCGTAGCAGCGTACCATTGCAGCAAAGGCACACCAGTTCTTGGCTCCGGGTTCACTCATCAGGCGCTCGGCAGCTTCCTTTTGAACCATGACGCAGACGCTCTGCGGACGGGGCCTGGTCAGTACCATCTTCTGGATCAAATCTGCAGTGATATAGTACGGGAGGTTTGCAACAACCCTGTACCCTTCCCCGCCCAGTTCATCGCGCACGAGTGTGGCAAGATCAGCGCGCATGGCGTCCATGAAGAGCACCTTGGCCTTATCCTGCCCGGAAAGCACGTCTTCCAATACAGGTTTGAGCTTTTCATCCATTTCGATGGCCAGCACCTTCTCTGCGCGATCTGCCAGCAGGGCGGTCATCACGCCGGGGCCGGGGCCGATTTCAAGCACGCGGTCCCCGCAATTTACATCCGCCAGGTCCAGCAGCAGCGAAAGAAAGCCATCGTCCAGGATGAAGTTCTGCCCCAGGGAATGCGCAGGCTTAAATATATGCTTTTCCAGGGCCACACGGGCACGAAGGCCTGCGGAAAGCTGAGAATTCTGCATGTTTTGCTCCTTTAAAAACGGGAGAACCAGCACAGAACTGATTCTCCCGCAAATGAATTTGAGGATTATTTGGTGCCGAAGAGACGGTCGCCTGCATCGCCCAGGCCGGGAACGATGTACTTGTTTTCGTTCAGCTTCTCGTCGATAGCGGCGATGTAGATATCTACGTCAGGATGTGCAGCCTGCAGGGCGGAAACGCCTTCCGGGCAGCCAACCAGGGCCATCATGGTGATGTCCTTGCAGCCGCGCTGCTTGATGAAATCGATGGCTGCAATGGCGGAACCGCCAGTTGCCAGCATGGGGTCAACCACGATCAACTGACGCTCATCGATGTCCGTGGGCAGCTTGCAGTAATATTCCACCGGCATATGGGTTTCGGGATCGCGGTACAGGCCGATATGGCCGACCTTGGCGGAAGGAATGATGTTCAGAACGCCGTCCACCATGCCCAGGCCTGCGCGCAGGATCGGCACGATGCCCAGCTTGCGGCCGGCAATGATCTTGCTCTTGCATTTGGTGATGGGCGTTTCAATCTCAATCTCCTGCAGGGGAAGATCGCGGGTCACTTCATAGGTCATCAGCATTGCGATTTCATCCAGAAGCTGGCGGAAATCCTTGGTGCTGCATTCGGTCTGGCGCATCAGGGTAAGCTTATGCTGAACAAGGGGATGATCCACTACATGTACAGTGCTCATTCTATAACCTCCATCAATCAGGCCCGTTAAAGGCGGTTTAACTTTGGTACCATCAAAATTATAACCGTTTGCGGCGGAAATTACAACCATTATTCTTGTAAATCTAAAAAAAGAATCGGGGAATGGCGACTGCCACTCCCCTTTTCCCTTTATGCTTCAAGCATATTCCGTTTTACGTTTACGATCACTTCTTCATCCTTCGCATCCACAACGAGGGTACTGCCTTCGGGCACGAATTCACGAATCAGCAGCTTTGCAATGGCGGTTTCAATGCTGCGCTGGATAAAACGCTTCAGCGGTCGCGCACCATAGGCGCTGTCATAGCCGTTCTCAATGATGAAATCCTCGCATGCCGGCGTGAGCTGTACCTGAATTCTGCGCTCAGCAAGCCTGTTTTCAAGGTTCTTGATCATCAGGTGCATGATCTGGGTGATCTGACTCTTGCTCAGCGGCGTATAGAGCACAATTTCATCCAGGCGGTTCAGGAATTCCGGGCGGAAGCGAGTCTTGAGCAGGGCATCCACCTGGTTTCGCGCTTCGCTGCTCAGATTGCCATCAGCATCGATGCCCTCCTGAATATAACTGGAACCCAGGTTGGACGTGAGAATAATGATGGTATTCTTGAAATCGACGGTGCGGCCCTGGGAATCGGTGATGCGGCCGTCATCCAACACCTGTAGAAGGATGTTGAAGACATCAGGATGGGCCTTTTCCACTTCATCAAACAGCACCACGCTGTAGGGATGCGTGCGCACTGCCTCGGTCAACTGGCCGCCTTCCTCATAACCCACATATCCGGGAGGCGCTCCGACCAGTCTGGATACGCTGTGCTTCTCCATGTACTCGGTCATATCGATGCGCACGATATTCTTCTCATCATCAAACAGCGACTGCGCAAGCGCCTTTGCAAGCTCCGTCTTGCCCACGCCCGTGGGACCGAGGAACAGGAAGGAACCGATGGGACGGTTGGGATCCTGAATGCCCGCACGGGAGCGCAGGATGGCTTCGGATACCTTGGTGACAGCCTCATTCTGGCCGATCACGCGTTCGTGCAGGATGCTTTCGAGCCGCAGCAGCTTTTCTCGCTCACCCTCGACAAGCTTGGCTACGGGTATACCCGTCCAGCGGGACACGATGCGCGCGATTTCCTCTTCGGTTACCCGGTCGCGCAGAAGTGCTGCATGGCTCTTGTTTTCCTCTGCACGCTTTTCTTCCTCGTCCAGCTGCTTTTTCAGCTCGGGCAGCCTGCCGTACTGTAGCTCTGCAGCCTTGTTCAGATCGTATTCGCGCTGTGCCTTTTCAATCTGTGCATTGACCTGTTCAATCTCCTCGCGCAGCTTCTGCACCTTTTCGATGCCGGATTTCTCGCTTTCCCACTGCGTGCGCATGCCGCTGAATTTCTCGCGCAGCTCCTTGAGCTCGGCCTGCACATGTTCCAGCTGGCGGCGGGAGAATTCATCGTTCTCCTTTGCCAGCGCGGCTTCTTCGATTTCCCGCTGCATGATTTCCCGGGAAATCTCATCCATTTCCTGGGGCAGAGAATCAATCTCCGTGCGGATCATAGCGCAGGCTTCATCGATCAGATCGATGGCCTTATCCGGCAGGAAACGGTCCGTAATGTAACGGTTGGAAAGCTTTGCAGCGCTTACAATCGCCTGGTCGGCAATCTTCACACCATGGAATACCTCATACCGTTCCTTCAGGCCGCGCAGGATGGAGATGGTATCCTCCACGCTGGGTTCATCCACCAGCACAGGCTGAAAGCGGCGTTCCAGAGCGGCGTCCTTTTCGATATATTTTCTGTATTCGTTGATGGTAGTGGCGCCCACGCAGTGCAGCTCGCCGCGGGCGAGCATGGGCTTGAGCAGATTGCCCGCGTCCATACTGCCTTCGGTTTTGCCTGCGCCGACAATCGTATGCAGCTCATCAATGAAGAGAATGACACGTCCGTCGCTCTTCTTGACCTCTTCCAGTACAGATTTCAGCCGCTCCTCGAATTCTCCCCTGAACTTCGCGCCGGCAATCAGCGCGCCCATATCCAGGGAAATAAGCTGGCGGTCCTTCAGCGTGGTGGGCACATCGCCGCGTACAATGCGCTGCGCGAGCCCTTCTGCAATGGCGGTTTTACCAACGCCCGGCTCACCGATGAGGCAAGGATTGTTCTTGGATTTTCTGGAAAGAATCCGGATGACATTTCGGATTTCAGAATCGCGGCCGATGACGGGATCCAGCTTTTGCGCACGGGCAAGCTCGGTCAGATCCTGACCATACTTTTTCAATGCATCATAGGTTTCCTCCGGGTTCTCGCTGGTGACGCGCGTATTGCCGCGTACCTTCTGCAAGACGCTCAGAAACAGGTCACGGGTCACACCGAATTCGTTGAAAATGGACTTTACGGGGCCGTTTGCTTTTTCGATCAGTCCCATAAAGATGTGTTCGACGGATACGAATTCATCCTTCATGTTCTGCGCCTGCTGCTCTGCTTCGATCAGGCAGGCGTCCATGGACTGGGAGATATATACCTTGTCCGCTTCCCTGCCCGGGCCGGTGACCTTGGGTATGCGGCCGATTTCCCGTTCACAGGCCTGGATCATGCGGTTTGCATCCACCTTCATCTTCTTCAGCAGCTGGCTGATCAGGCCGTTTTCCTGGCGAATCAGAGCCAACAGCAGGTGCTGCTGGTCGATCTGCATATTTTGATTGCGAATCACATTTTCCTGCGCATCCCGCAGGGCTTCAAGAGATTTCTGCGTATACTTTTCTGCGTTCATATATGATCCCCCTTTCCGGGATTTCTTGAAAATCAATCATTTGACTTTCTTTGACTATTATAGACTATTTTTGACTTTTGTCAATACCCATTTCTGATTTCTTCGAAATTTCCTTGAATATTTAATCCAGGCACAATCCGCTTTGGTGGAAAAGCTGTTATACTGGACAGGCTGAAATTATTTTTAGAAACAGAGGCAAAAATATGAGATCTAACATCAAAGGCAGTCTGATTCTGATTCTGTGCAGTCTGATTTGGGGCATGGCTTTTTCTGCCCAGAGCGCCGCAACAGATTACATGGGCCCCTTTACCTTTGTATGCATTCGCTTTACCATCACCAGTATCGTGCTCTTCGCCGCCTATCCCCTCTTCCGCAAGAAGGACAAAAAGAACGATGCACCCGTACACAGCAAGAAATCCTATCTGATTCTTGGTTCGGTCATTGGCGCAATTCTCTTTGCAGCCTGTGCACTTCAGCAGGCGGGCATTGCCTATACCACCGCAGCCAAGTCCGGCTTTGTTACCGCCCTTTACATCGTAATGATTCCCATCATCGGCATCTTTATGGGTAAGCGTATCGGTAAATCCGTATGGCTGGGTGTTGTAATCGCCCTTGTCGGACTGTGCATGCTGTGCCTGAAGGATGATCTGACCATCAACATCGGCGATGTGATCACCCTCGGCTGCGCATTCGTCTTCTCCTTCCATATCATTGTCATTGACAAATATGCAGGCGACATGAATTCCATACTGCTGAGCGCCATCCAGTTCGGCGTTGGCGCCCTGCTGGCGCTGCCCATCATGCTGCTCACCGAGACCCCGGTGCTGCGTAACATCCTGGATTGCTGGGTCGGCATCATCTATGCAGCCGTTTTCTCCGGCGCAATCGGCTATACTTTGCAGATGATCGGCCAGAAATACACCGAGCCCACGCTGGCTTCCCTCGTACTCTGCCTTGAGTCCGTATTTGCGGCCCTTGGCGGATGGATTCTCCTCGGCGAGGGGTTCACACCTCGCGAACTGGTCGGCTGTGTGCTGATGCTCAGCGCCTCCGTCATCGCCCAGCTTCCCGAAAAACAGAAAAAACGCAACGCTTAAAACAAAGCCCGCTGCCTGAAAGGCGGCGGGCTTTGAAGTATGAAAAAAGGACTGCTTATTCAGCAGTCCTTGGTGGGGTTGGTAGGGCTCGAACCTATGACCTTCACGATGTCAACGTGACGCTCTAACCAGCTGAGCTACAACCCCGCGCAACAGATATTATTATACAACCATATTCCCGATTTGTCAATAGTTTTCTGAAACTTTTTTGTGTGCAAATTGCATTGACAATTTTCGGCGTTTGTGTTATCATTTTTACAATGTGTTGAAGGGAACGAGCATTTTCCTACACTTTTCAGAGAGCCGCAGGTTGGTGTGATGCGGCAAGTGAAGCGATGCAGCCATCCCGGAGCAGTGTATGGAAAGGCTTAACGCCGAGTAAATGGCACTGGGTTCGCCCATTACAGCGTTGGAGTCATACGACTCAAAGAGGCTTGTGTCCGCGAGGCGCAGGCAAAATAAGGTGGTACCACGGAGTTCGTCTCCGTCCTTATGTAGCATCATAAGGACGGGGTTATTTTTTACCCTTCCAGTGATGCAAATCAAAAATGGAGGGGTTTTATTATGATCGAATTCATTACCCGGATCAACTCAGCTGTCAACAACTTCGTTTGGGGCGTACCCGCCATGATACTGATCATCGGCGTCGGCCTCTACCTCACGCTGCGCCTGCGCTTTGTGCAGATTCGCAAGTTCGGCATTTCCATGAAGGAAACGGTCGGCAAGATCTTCAAGAAAGGTGAATCCAAGCACGGTTCCATCACGCCCTTCCAGGCTGTTTGTACCGCTCTTTCCGCAACGGTTGGTACGGGCAATATCGCCGGCGTAGCGGGCGCGATCGCCATCGGCGGCCCCGGCGCCGTATTCTGGATGTGGATTTCCGCTTTGCTTGGCATGTGCACCAAATTCGTTGAAGTAACCCTGGCCGTGCACTTCCGTGAGCGCAACAAGAACGGCGACTGGGTTGGCGGTCCCATGTATTTCATCAAGAACGGCCTGGGCAAGAAGTGGATGTGGCTCGCTTATACCTTTGCCGCCCTCGGCGCTGTCACCGTATTTGGAACCGGCAACGCAACCCAGGTAAACGCCATCATCACTTCCATCAACTCCGCTCTCTCCAACTTCGGCATTGTTCCGGAAAACGGAATCCCCGCCGTAAACCTGGGTATCGGTGTTGTGATCGCAATTCTGACCGGTCTGGTACTCATCGGCGGCATCAAGCGCATTGGCAGCGTGGCTGAAAAACTCGTTCCCTTTATGGCGCTTCTATATGTTGTTCTTGGCATCGGCGTCATCATCATCAACTTCAAGAACGTTCCCGGCGTTTTTGCTGATATCTTCGAGGGCGCGTTCAATCCCATGGCCGTTACCGGCGGCGTTGTCGGCGCCATGTTCACCTCCATGAAGAAGGGTGTTTCCCGCGGCATTTTCTCCAATGAAGCCGGATTGGGTACCGCCTCCATCGCACACGCCAGCGCAGATACCGACAACCCCGTCAAGCAGGGACTGTTCGGCATCTTTGAGGTTTTCTGCGATACCATCGTCATCTGCACCCTGACTGCTCTGACCATTCTGTGCAGCGGCGTTCACGTGCCCTACGGCGAAGCTGCCGGTGCTGCACTCACCATCAGCGGCTTTACCGCCACCTACGGCGGCTGGATTTCCATCATCACCGCGGTTGCAATGGCCAGCTTCGCGCTGTCCACCATCCTCGGCTGGGGCCTGTACGGCATGCGCTGCGTCGAATTCATCTTCGGAAGCCGCATCAATAAGCCCTTCATGTTCGTTTATTCCCTCGTTGCTATCGTCGGTGCCACCATCGACCTGGGCCTGCTGTGGAATATCTGCGACACCTTCAATGGCCTCATGGC